>MVRV01000028.1 GCA_002068015.1 Smithella sp. PtaU1.Bin162 | reverse complement strand
ATAAATATATTATCAACGGTACGAAAACTTTTACCACGAACGGTCCCACCGCCGGAACTTATCTTGTTTTTGCCTGGACCGACAAAGCGGCGGGCCGCAAGGGCATGAGTGCTTTCATCGTTACCAGAGGAACTCCGGGCATGAAAGCCGGCGAGCACTTCAAGAAAATGGGTTTGCGTTCCTCGCAGACCTCCGAGATGGTTTTCAAGGATTGCCGGGTCCCCCAGGAAAACCTGCTGGGCAAGGAAGGCAACGGGATGGCGATAGCCATGACCGGCTTTGATCATGGCCGTATCGGCATTGCCGGTCAATGCCTGGGCATTATGCAGGCGGCACTCGATGAATCGGTGCGCTATGCCAAACAACGTGTCCAGTTCGGTCAGCCGATCGCCAGGCAGGAAGCCATCTCCTGGATGATCGCCAATATGGCTACAGATCTCTCCGCCGCGCGATTCCTTACCTATCACGCCGCCTGGCTGAAAGACCAGAAACAGCCTTTTTCCAAGGAAGCGTCAATGGCGAAACTCTTTGCCGCGGAAAAAGCCATGGAGCACACGATCAAAGCGGTGCAGATTCAGGGTGGTTACGGCTACTGCAAAGGCGCCAAAGTAGAACGGCTGATGCGTGACGCCAAGGTCACCGAAATTTATGAAGGTACATCGGAAGCCCAGCGTCTGGTGATTTCCGGGAACGTGTTGCGGTAATGCAGCAATAAAACATTTCCTCTTCCCGGACGGGAAGAGGAAATGTTGTGAAATTACATTGAGGTGTTTTTATTATGCCTACTATTATCACCTGTTTTAAATGGGTTATTGATGAAGCCTATATCCGGCGGGGATCATCGGGGGATCTCGATTTTTCCGCAGTGGATTATAAGATAAGCGACTATGATCGCAACGCCATTGAAGAGGCCGTAAAGCTTAAGGCTGTTCACGGCGGTACAGTTGCCTCCTTGACCGTTGGTGTGCCCGAGGCGACTAAAGGTATCAAAGACTCTCTTTCCCGTGGTCCGGATAAAGCTTTCTTTGCGGCTGACGCAAGCTTTAACAATCTTGAGCCGTCGCAGACAGCCTCGCTACTCGCGGCTGTTATCCGCTCTTTCATAACTCCCTATGATCTCATTCTTTGCGGCGAAGGGTCCAGCGATCTTTATACTCAACAGGTTGGTCCCCGTCTGGCGGAGATTTTGCAAATACCGTCTATTTCCTTTGTTCAGAAGGTCGAGCTTAAGGATGGTAAGGTAGTTGCGGAAAGAAGGGTTGAAGAGGGAGTGGAAGTAGTAGAGGCTCCGCTTCCGGCACTTGTTACCGTTCTTCCGGATATCAATGTTCCCCGTATTCCCGGTGTCAAAGACACGCTGATGGCTTCCAAAAAACCGGTGGTGACCATTAAAAAGGAAGACCTTCCTCCTTTTCCCGCACCTTGTCTGGAAACGGTAGAGATGAAGGCGGCAAAGATGGACAGGTCTTGTGAAAAATTCGGAACGGACGCCGCCGAGATCGCCAGATTTGTGGATGTTCTGCGGAAGAAAGCTTTAATTTAAGGAGAAAATATCATGTCTGGAATCTGGATTATTGCGGAAAAAAAGGAGCATGCCCTGGAACTGCTTACTATCGGCAGGGTTTTGGCTGCGCAGATGGAAACGAAGCTTTCGGCATTTCTCTGGAAAGATCAGAATGTTCCGGAAGATTATATCGCTTGCGGTGCCGACGAGATAATGCTGGCTGCGCCGGGTTCCGAAGGCCAGTCACTGGATGCCTTTATTCCTGTTATTGCCGCTGAGGCCGAAAATAACCATCCTGATGCAATTTTATTTGCCGCGACGGCAAGGTGCAGAGATCTGGCGGCCCGGGTTGCATCCCGGATGAATACCGGACTTTGCAGCAGTTGTACCTCTGTGGCCTATGATGCGGCCGACCGGACCATAAAAATGGAGCGCCTGGCATACGGTGGTGCCGCCGTTCAAAAGGTAATCTGCAAGACGCGGCCGGTTATGGTGACAATTCCTCCTGGAACATTTGAACAGGCCAAGGCGGAGGCCGGCAGGACGGGAATTCAAAGAGAACTTTCCACACCTGCTCCTTCGGTGCTCAAAGTTATCGAGAAAAAGACAAAAGTACGCGAGACAAAAGACATCACCGAATCACGGGTAATAGTTGCCGTTGGAAGAGGATTTGATAAGAAGGAAGACTTGGATCTTGCCCGAAAACTTGCCTGCGCACTGGGTGGTGAGATCGGTTGTACGAGGCCGATTTCCGAAGAGAATCACTGGCTGCCGGAAGAACTCTGCATCGGCCTTTCCGGAGTTCAGGTCAAACCTGATTTCTATCTGGGGTTGGGTGTTTCCGGACAAGTTCAGCATGCAACCGGCATCCGGCAGGCCAAGGTTGTTGCCGCCGTCAACAAGGATGAGAATGCCCCGATTTTCAGCGTTGCCGATTTTGGTATTGTCGGCAATCTCTACGATGTTGTGCCGAAACTGCTTGAGGCGCTGAAGAGGGTATAGATTGTAAAGCCCGTGGTACCGGCAGTAAAAAGATGCAGCGGGCGACATGCCGGAGACAACAGCGGCAATACTAAGCTGATTGTGACCCGGAAGGGAAATTAGTTATGACGCTGGACATGGCTGCTTGCGGCCGGAAGATTGGTCCTCTAATCCGGAATTATGACTGGAAAGATGTTATTCTTTATGCTCTTTCCGTTGGTGCAGGATTTGATGAATTTTCTTACGTCTACGAAAAGAATCTCAAGGTCATTCCGAGTTTTTCGGTTGCCGCAATCTTTGATTTTTTCTGGGCGGCGGCAAGTAGTGCGGGTGTCAGCCCTGAAGGTGTTTTGCATGGCGAGCAGGAAATTATATTTTATGAACCTGTTCCTGCCGAGGGTATTCTGACCACGGAAGGCACAATCACCGATTATTTTGATAAAGGTTCCAAAGGCGCATTGATTCGTGCGGAAAGCAGTACCCGGCATTCGGACGGTAAAATTCTTTACAAAAATATTATGACACTGTTTAGCCGCAGGGATGGAGGATTTGGCGGAGCACCGGGTGTAATCCGGTCATTTTTCTTTCCGGAGAGGCATCCTGATTACGTTGTAGATGCCCGGACATCTCCATCTCAGCCTTTGCTCTACCGCCTGACCGGTGATTTTTTCCCGCTGCACGCCGATCCGGAATTTGCCGCCAAGGCCGGTTTTGCGAAACCGATCATGCATGGTATGTGTACTTTCGGATTTGCCTGCCGGGCGCTTATCGGCAGCTTAATTCCGGGAAAGCCGGAAATGACAAAGCATATTTCCTGCCGCTTCGCCCAACCTCTTTACCCCGGAGAACCGATTCGGACTCTTATCTGGAAAGATGAGGAAAACAGGGCTCTTTGGTGTGTTGTTCACGGCATATCCGGGCGGGTAATCATCGACCGCGGTATCTTTGCATACGGAGACCGATTAACTTAGGAAAAATAGTCCGGAAATAAAATCTTTTGCCAGAATTATAGGCCTGCTACCCAAAAACAAGCTGTTTATTAAGGCATCTTGAAAATGGAAATTCCTTCCGGAGGATGAAACTGGAACATTTTATCCGTAAGGCCGGTATTTACGGAAATGTTGGAAAATTTCAGAGTTGTGGAGTTGCCCATAGTATCTTCAAAATTGACCCGAACAATGAGATGGATATTTTTATCAACTGTTATCGAAAAAGGATTCAAAGAGGGATTATTTTCCAGAGGAGTCAAAACGAGCTGATAGTTGCCTTGCGTATCCAGCATCTGGGGTTCGGCGTATTTAATGGAAAAATCATTTTTTAATTTCCCCAATCCGGATAAGAACTTGATTAATGTTTTGGATTTGAAAATAGCATCGGCCTCCTGGGTATAGACGACTTTTTCCCGGGGAAGATAAAGCCAAGCTTTGCTGTTATTAACGATTAATTTTTTCGCCTTGGGCTTGGAATAGCTCCAAAGCATGTTTTTCGGATTTTTCAGAAAAACCGTACCTTCTTCAATATCCGTCTTTTTTATGGATTGAACAAATGTTTCCTGAAGGAAGCTTGCTTTAAAATCTTTTGTCTTTTCATATGTCTTTTGAAGATGAGCAACAACTTCTTCTATTGGCAGAGGCTTTTCGGCAGCTAGTGCCGCCAGCGGGGCTAATATCGTAAACGACACAATAAATGCCCAGCTGTTCATTATAGCAAAGATAACCCCTTTGTTTTTTTTATAAAATAATTTCATAATTTTTCCTTTATGAAAAAATAAAAAAGTGAGTGCATTTGGCACATTTTTTTCAAGAGAGTTTATATCCTTGATAAGGCACCCGCTGTAAGTTGCGATGAATAAAGGATATATTTATAAATAGTTGAATTTATTAACAATTAAACTTGCTCAATCCTTATGCAATTTGGTGTAAAATCGTAACAATTGCGCACTTGCGAAGATTGTCAACAAAGTTATCAACAGGTATTTCCACAGTGTTGTGGAATACAAATCCAAGTGCTTGTATCCAAGAGGGAAATTGGTTAATCAGCCTTTTTTAGCCTTTTTCCCGGGCACAATCTGGATACGCCAGCCGAAAGGATCTTCTTTCAGCCCATACTGAATTTGCAGGATTTCATTATACAATTTTTCGGCGATCTTTCCCGTCTTGCCGCCGTTGATCAGATATTCTTTATCGTGGAAATAAAGCAGACCGACGGGAGAAACAATTGCCGCTGTTCCTGAAGCAAATGCTTCCTTTAAAGTGCCTTTTTTCGCCGCTTGAATAATTTCCTGAATGGATATTCTTCTTTCCACAACTTTAATTCCCAGGTAACCGGCAAGTTTAATTACTGAATCACGGGTAACGCCCGGTAAAATAGTTCCCGCGAGCGGTGGTGTAATAAGTTTGTCGCCGATCACAAAAAAGATGTTACTGGTGCCGACTTCTTCCACATATTTGTTTTCAGCTGCATCAAGCCATAAAACCTGGGTGTACCCTTTATTGGTGGCAATACGGCTGGCATATAGGCTGGTCGCATAATTGATTGCCGCTTTGACATTACCGGTTCCACCGCGCGTTGCCCGCACATACTCTTCCGACACATACATTTTTGTCGGAGAAAAACCCTGCGGATAATAAGCGCCCACCGGTCCCACCACGATGAAAAAGAGATATTCATTAGCCGGATGGACGCCCAGGGCCTTCTCGGTGGCGATCATGGTGGGACGTATGTACATTGATGTGCCTGCGCCGTGGGGAATCCAGTCTTTTTCCAGAGTCACCAGTTTTTTCATGGCCTCCATGAATATTGCTTCATCCATCAGCGGCATACAAAGTCTTTCTGCGGATTTATTCATTCTTTTAATGTTTTCCTGGGGGCGGAAAAGGTAGACGGCCGCGTCTTTGCCGCGGTATGCTTTCAGGCCTTCAAATATTTCCTGACCGTAATGCAAACACATTGCCGTCGGATCCAATTGCAGCGGGCGGTAAGGTTCGATTATCGGATCATACCAGCCTTTGCCTTCTTTGTATTTAATGTTGAAAAAATGATCGGTAAATATCTTGCCGAAACCAAGTTTTGATTCATCGGTTGGTTTAGCTTTCCTTTTTGCCAGTGGTGCTTTTTTTATTTTAATTTCCATAAATTCCTCTTTCCCTGAATTTATTTTTATTCAGGATATATTTTATGTTTCCGGGGAAATCATCATAACCTGAAAATATTTTGTGAGCTATATCACTAAATTAAACCGCGATCAAGTGTTCGGTACTGAATTGCTTCGGCTACATGAACAGATTCAATCTTTTCATTTCCTTCCAGATCGGCAATGGTACGGGAAACTTTTTGAACGCGGTTTATGGCACGGGCGCTTAATCCCAGTTTTTCGACGGCCATTTCCAGGAGTTTATGTGATTCTTCGTCAATCGAACAATAATTTTTGATTTGTTTTTCGGTCATCCGGGCATTGCAAAATACTGAGTTACCCTCATATCGTTTTCTCTGCCGGGCACGTGCCTTGTCTACACGCTCTTTTATCCGGCAGGAAGGTTCTCCGGCGTCCTTGCCGGATAAAGCGCGATATTGGACGGAGGGTACTTCGATATGCAAATCAATACGATCCAGAAGCGGTCCCGATATCTTTGCCTGATACTGCCTGATCTGTTGCGGTGTGCAGTGGCAGTTGTGGATGCGATCTCCGAAATATCCGCAGGGACAGGGGTTCATTGCGGCGATAAGCATAAAATTAGCGGGAAATGATGCCGTGACCAGAGAACGGGTAATGGTTATGGTGCCTTCTTCCAGAGGTTGCCGGAGAGCTTCCAGAACATTTCTTTTGAATTCGGGAAGTTCATCGAGAACTATCACTATATAAAAAATCACTTTTATTTAAGCCGCTTATAAGCGCTTCTATACGACTTAAATCAATATTGAACAGACATTCTATAACTGGATCCCTATTCAACAACGTTTCAGCACTTTGCCCCTTTGCCAGATAGCTTATATCTTATGTAATGTCACTAGTAGTAACATGCCGTATCAAACATTTACCACCAGTTTCAACTGATACAACAGCCTCAATCAGCCTTTTCTTTTCTTTAAAAGGTATATTGTAAAGGAACTCTGCAAACTTTGCTTTTGTAGAGAAGTACTGACTAAATTTATTCCTTTTATTTGATGAATTAAATGCCTCTTCAAAGGCTTTAAGTCGATTAACTTTATTCTGTACAAAATTAAGCTCATTCTCGGCATTTTTAAGATTAATTAAATTTCCCTCATGTTCTACCTCATCTTTAGACTGTAGGTCGGTGTATATTTTTTTGGTTTCAGCGTTTTCAGTTCCTGTTATGAGCTTATAACCTTCCTTTAATTTGTTCTTTAATTCATTATCCCGTTTCCTTAGTCTTTCAACTTTAATCTTTAATTCATCGACGCCTTGGTCACGGTTCCACGCTTTAGCAAATTCAGAAGGGTTTGATAAAATGTTGACAATCTCATAAAAAATCTGTTCGTCTACCTTATCAGCATTGACATAGTGCAAAGAGCATTTTTTATGATTACTAATAGTTCTTTCTTTTTCCGAAGTTTCCCACCAGTAGCAACAATAATGAAAATTATTAATTTGGGTTCTTGTCTTCTTAATTTTTGCTCCACAATAGCCGCAGAATAATACATTCTCAGACATGAACTTTTCTTCAGAACCTGCATGATGCTTTTTAGGTCTCTTTTTCTTCGATTCAATAAGCGACTGTATACTGTCAAATCTATCTTTGGAAATTAGAGGCGGATATTTAACCGATATCCAATGATCGTGGCTTTTTTCTTTTTTAATAGGAGTAAAATATTGTTTGCCTGACTTTGATTGCCTTGATTCAAACTCAAACTGATTATAATAAACTTCACCAGTGTACGCTGGATTCCGTAAAATGTCGCGAATTGTTGCATTATACCAAGTTGATGAATTTCCGGGTGAAGGGATTCCATCTTCTTTCATTTTTATTGCAATATCTTTCATAGCGTAATTCTGATCAAAATATAAAGATATGATTTTTTCATAATGCTTCCTGTTTTCAGGATGGATTGTAATTTTCCCTTTATTATCTCGCGTATATCCATATGGAACACTCCCCATTATTGATTCATTTCTTTTCCATCGAGTCATTCTTCCATTGTTTGTTCTTTCTCGAATTAAACCACTTTCAAGCTCTGAAAAAGCTGAAAGCATATTTAACATCATATCTCCGTAAAGACTGGTTTCATTAACCACTGGTTGCTCAACACAATAAAATTTAAGCGACAATTCTTTCAGCTGAAAAAGAATATTCTTAACGTCTCTAAGGTTCCTTCCTAACCTGTCTAGCTTTGTAAACATAACAAGATCAAATTTACCATCCTTTGCATCACACATTAAGTTCTGAAGACCAGGGCGATTATCATTTCGCCCTGAAAAACCATCATCACTGTAAAACTTATATAACTGATTGCCTTGTTCGTTGCATTTTCTCTCAATGATGATTTTTTGCTCTTCTGCGGAAGTTCCGTTTAGAGCTTGCTCCATGGTGCTTACTCGTGCATATCCGGCAACTCTCATAATTTCCCTTTCCAATAATTAATTTCTCTTTCTACTTATATTATATCAAATTAATTTCCTATTTCTTTGCATGAATTTCAAAAATTAAGGATAATTAACACAGCAATATATCACTGTTTTCAGGGGTTACATTTCTGTTTGACCAAGGAAGGTAGTTGATTCCAGATATAAATTATGGTTTTTATATTTATTCGTAATCAGCAGGTCAGCGGTTCGATCCCGCTCATCGGCTCCAGTAAAATCAAGAACTTAATTCCACATTAACAATTCAATTTATTTTCTGTGCTACCCTGTACGCTACCCTTCGTTATGATTTTTGTGATCTCTGGTTAATAATTCTATTAAATATCTTGATCTGAGATAGACAGTTATCCAAGTGCAATCACCTTGTTTTACATTCAAAAAATGTGATTCAGGCGCCTCTTTTACCCACCCTTTAAGATATATATGAATATTTATATCAATCCAACAACGTCAACATAGTACAAAGTTTGAAATATCTAGGTATTTACTTCCCTGACTTAATCAACCACCCATAGCAATGAAAGCATCTAAGACATTTTGCAAAGCTCTTTTTTCTTGTTCCGTAATTGTATAATCTTCACGATACTGATCACCAATAAATCTTACTGTTGCTTTTTTAGATTTAATTATTGCTTTTATCATTATCAAATCAGCATCAGAAACATTTTCGTCATACCATTCCCATATTGAACCACCAGAATTATCACGGTTAAATTTTGCTACTGGTTTTTCAAACCTTTGTCCGTCAGCGACAACAAAAAATGATTTTATAAAAAGCCATCTATTATCATAATATCTAATTTTTAATCTGAGCCATGGGGAAGCAGATTCCTTTTTTCCAAAATAGAGGTGAACGCTTGTATGATAGGCGTGAGTTGATGCATCTTTGTACCATGTTATCCCTTCAAGCTCATCAATTTTTTTACTCATTTTTTTTGTTACATCAGCAACACGTTTTACTTCTTCCTGTTTCTCACGTTCTCTTTTAGTTTTTTCCCATTCCTGCATCTTTTTGATTTCTA
>MVRV01000027.1 GCA_002068015.1 Smithella sp. PtaU1.Bin162 | reverse complement strand
TAATCACAGTCATTGTTTTACCTCCCTTTTGTTTTGGAATTTTTCGCGTATTACAGCCGCTCGTTTTTCAAAATCGTCAAGATTCGATTTTTCAATGTCGCGTTCTGTTTTTGCCTGTAACTTTGACGGTGGCGGTGATTTAACAGGTGCGCGTTTCTTCGCCGTTTGGTATGCAATCAAACTCTTTGCCGCTTGCACCCGTACAGCGTCGGGAATCGCCC
This sequence comes from Smithella sp. PtaU1.Bin162, assembly GCA_002068015.1. Classification (GTDB taxonomy): domain Bacteria; phylum Desulfobacterota; class Syntrophia; order Syntrophales; family Smithellaceae; genus MVRV01. Next base: position 20,684 of record MVRV01000027.1, on the reverse strand, counting down.
GGCCTTGCACAACGGCCAGCAAATAGCTTTCAGCGTCCTCGAAATAGTCCTGTTCACTACGATCTTTTTTTTTCCGGCCTGCGCCTTTTCTATATCCGCCTTTAGCCATTTTCCACCTTGTATGATTTTGAAATTTTCAAATTAATTCTGTGCGTGGGGGACAATGGGGTTTCTTGTTTTTTTATTCTTGTGAAGAATTAATGTACCCCCATGCTATTAATTTCTTTCGGTTTTTCCCCCAGCGCTCTTAATCGCATGACACTCGTTGCACAATGCTTGCCGGTTGTTATCATCTTCTTTGCCGCCTAGATACAGCGGAATTATATGATCTATTTCTAAATCTACCGACACGCGCCCGCAATGCTTACAGGTGTAATCATCTCGTAATAGTATTCTTTCTCTTATCTTCTGTAATTCATAACCTCTGATTCTATCAGTTGCGATCTTCCCGCCTTTTCGCGTATCTAACGTTTTGAGCTTTGGTTTAAGTGTTTTCATTTATAAATTCCCGTGCCGTTTTTAAAATTTAATGCTTGCTTTTCGCAAAACAAGCTCTTTTAATTCATAAGCCAAGAAGCAATAAGAAACCTTATACATGGATATTATATTTATTCTTCACTCCAGTGAAAGGGTAGATGTAAAAGTATAAGTGCATATATAAAAAGTCCTTTTATGTAGCATTAGCAAGGGATTGAAGGCTTATTGTGTCCGTTTCATCACCTTCATTTTTGTGAAGACGGGAATCTGCTGATTTATGCTTATCACTTTCACTTTCGTGAAGTTGACACCTTCGCTTTTGTGAAGTTACTTTTAACTTTTGCCCCCTGATATGTGCATTGATACGAAAGCTATCTGGTAGGACTTTTGTTTTTTCAATTTTTATAAATTCAGGCGTGTTATATTTGCGCCAACGTTCAGACAATTGATAAACTGAATAATCTTTTTCACGGTCATGCTTTTGATACCAGCCGCCCTGATACACAAGATCAAGAAAGCCTATTTCAATCAACTGTCGAATGTTCTTCCAGTGCTGCGTTGTTTTAACGCCAAGAAAAGCCGCTTCAGCATAAGGGAATATAAAACCTTCTTTTGCATAGACAGTTTGCTTCTTGCCGCGAAGTTTTGTTGTTTCCCATTTCCTTTTCTGAAGACAGCGCAACAAAGTTATAATTCCTGATTTTGACAGTTTATTAAATGCTGGTGAATAAAATAAATCAGATTCGATTAATATTTTATTTCTGATCTTGTATTTATTATCCTCTCTCATGTGATCCCTATGCTCACCATTGCTTTTTAATTTTCTTTTGCTGAAAGGCATGTTTTGAAAGACCTCCAGAGCAAAAGAAGGGTATTTTTAAAGCCGTGCCTCTCGCATCTTCTGCATATGCTCTGCCGATACTGGCCGGGAAGTGGTTTTTTTCCCCCTGTTCTGGTTAAAGGCCATGAACGGGTGAAGCGGACAATTTTTCATCATGCAATCGGTTTTCCCATCTGCATAAAAGCCGGTGCATGAGTAACAATAAGCATTGACCGCCTGTTTTAAAGTCAGTCTTTCATCGGAAAGATGTTTGATTAATTCTTTTTGCCCTCTAGCAGCCTTGCCCTGCCGCCGGATATTTTTGATTTGATCGGCATTCATTCAGACACCTCGTTAAAAGTAATCAGTCTTGCTTCCATGAAGTTCATAACATCCGGGGTGCGATACCGTATTGAACGCTTCGACACTTTCAGATAAGGAAGACCGCGCCTTAAGTGCCGGTCATTCCGTAGAGTGGATACCGCCCGGCCTGTGATTGCCGAAACTTCAAATTCATTGAGAAACGGTTTATTAAGAAGTTCATTTGCCGGTGCAATTTGCACGCGCCGCCGTCTAACTGTCAATTTTTCTTGATTCATTGGATACCCCCTAAAGTGATTTACAGTTACGGGAAAAGAAAAACCCGCAAACTGTGTTACTTGCGGGTAAGATAATAGATGATCTTTTTGATGTCACTGAAACCCAAGATGGATTTCAGTTTTTACCTTTGAATTTAGTTCCAATTTTCTTTATGATATTATCAACATTCCGTATGTCTTTTGCTTTGATTGCTTTTTGGATTTCTTCCCTAACGGGTGTCTTTCCCCCGTAGGGAAGCGATTTATATCCCCAATACCCACCATATTTTTCAAGCACCTTGCATGCTTTTTCTATTTTCCACTCGCCCACCTCACGACTTGCAGCACCTGGCCCGTTTCTGTAATGTTTATGGCGCTTTAGTTCTTGAGAGAACATCTCCGGTAAATAACCAGAATGAAGAATACCTAGCATAAGTTGAAGGCTCAAAAGAAACACTTTTGCCTTTTCAGGATTTATGCTGCCACTGTTCTTGAGCAAGTCTTGCAGCATGTGAACTGCATTTATCGCAGCCATCGTGGGTTCAAACTCTTCATGCGGAGCAAAGGTTCTATTTTGATGTTTGATTCTGCAATTCAGGGAAGTTTTAAACCACCCTAAAAAGGGAAGCCCACTAAATGAATAATGCTCGACGGCCTCTGTCGGGTGAAGCTCGAAGTCTTGCAGCGTTTGTTTTATGATGTAATTCGCATGTTCCCACTCACTATGGTCTATGACTATGTCATCAGCAGGCGGCTCATCGAAGGTTTTATATGGTTTTTGTTCGAGTAGAACCGCATACTTTTTTTTTGGTCTCATTGCTACCCCTCTCAAAGCCCCCTATGATTAAACCGGGAAAACAGAAAAGGGGTTCTTTCTGCTTTCGGTTCGCGTTACCTATTCCCGGTTATAAAAAGTTATCCTTCCAAAAGCCTCAAATATTCCTTCGCCGATTCGTAGCAGACACCGGCAATTAGTTTATTAAACGGCTTAAAATCGCCCTTATGGGTTTTATTTAGGGTGTCCAGATAATCCCGCCGCAATACCGGGGGAATGATCGCCACGGGGTAGCCTGATTGCAATAAGGCTAGGTTCATCAAGAGACGCGCCGCCCTTCCATTGCCGTCAATAAAGGGGTGTATGGTGACAAGTTCCCGATGAAGTATTGCCGCAAACTCTACCGGGTGATTCTTTTCACGTTTGCCGGGAAGTTCATCACTAAAAGCTTTCATTAAAGCCGGTATTTTATCCGGTGCAGGCGGAAGAAAATCCGTCCCGGTAATAATGACTTTCTGCTTCCGGTATTTTCCGGCCTGACTTGCATCAATCCGATAATAAAAAAGCCGGTGCAATTCTTTAATGTTCGCTTCCGTAATGTCTTGACGTTTTGCAAAACGGAAAAGCAGGTCATACGCTTCCGAATGTCCCAAAGCTTCCAGATGATCTTTAACCGGCTTTCCGCCGATTGTAATTCCATCTTCAATGACAACCTTTGTTTCTGTTTCGGTAAGAGAATTACCTTCCAAGGCGTTGCTTGTGTAAGTCATGCCGATTCGGAAATATTCCCGAAGCTGTTTAAGAAGGTGCGCATCAATCGGTCTATGGGTGTCGATCTTTGTTTTTAAAAGGTCAATCTTCTTTAGAATGTCTTTCATATTTCCCCTTTCATGAAGCATTTGCAGTTGAAGTTTCCTGCTCTTTGGTTTTTGCTGCCTGTTCGATAATATTTCCGGCCAATGATGAAGCATTCCTTAACGCCTCATCCCTCAAGTGAGCATATCTTTGAGTCATTACCGGGGACTTATGCGTCAAGAGCTTTTGCAGGGTATAAAGATCAACCTTACCGGATGAAGCTAACATTGAAGCGTAAGTATGCCTTAATCCATGCAATGCCCGAAAGTCTGCCGGTATGCCTGCCGCCTCTTTAATCGGATTGACGCGCCGCCTGATGTCTGTGAAGGGTTCACCGTCCGGCCTCACAAAAACATAGTCAGAAGTCCGGAGGTGATTTTCTAACACTTGCCGCGCCTGTTCGTTCAAGGGTATCTTTTGGCTTACGCCGCCTTTAGGGTTTCTTATAGCAATAAAGCCGCGCTGAAAGTCAATGTCATTCCATTTGAGCTTGAACATTTCCCCGCGCCTCATACCGGTAAACAAGGCCAGCTTCATAATTGCCGCCGCCTCAATATCCTTTGATTTGTCAATTTCTTCCAGTAGCCGCTTTAACTGTTCGGGGTTTAAATCCTCTGTCTTTTGATTGTCCACTTTGACAGATTCAATTTCAAAATTAAGATTCCGGCATAATTCCCGCGCCGCGCCATAGTGGACAATTCTTTTCAGTAATCCTAAAACATGCTTTACTGTTTGCGGTTTCAAAGTCTTTAACAGTTTCATTCTCAAACGATCAACGTCAAGCCTGATTATTTCATGGGGTTCTTTGTCACCAAAAGAAGGTTGAAGATATTTTTCATAACGGCCTTCGTCTGTATTGATTGCTTTGGAATCGGCCTTATTTGTCTTGTATTCATCCCAGAGGCGTTTAATTGTCATCTTGTCGGCCTCTGCCTGCTTTGCCGCCTTGATTTCTTCCCGAACCTCTTTACGGGACTTGCGCCGCCCCTCTATCCGTCCGGCGCGAACGCGACCTGCTTTTGCGGGTGTCATATCATCGGCATACTGCCTGCCGACTTTTTCTTCATAAACTTTGCCATTTTTCTTAAACACAATATAAAATATTTTTTCTTCACCGTTGCCGCCGATACGTTCACCGATACGATAGAACACGCCTTTATATTCTGTCTTATGTCTTGGATAGTCTTTCATTGCATTCCCCTATAAAAACTGCTATCAACTTCCAACCTTTTGCATGTTTGTAATGTTGAAAGCCGGATTCTTTCACTTCCAACCCTACTTCCAACCTGCAAAACAAATATATAGAAAATGGAAAGTAAGTCAAGGTAAATGTTACAAGCCTTATCAGTATTGAGTTTGATTGATTATAAGGTTTCAAAAGTGAACAAAAGGAATTTGTGAGAAAAGGCTAATATTCGGCCTCTCACGCCGGAAACCGGGGTTCAAACCCCCGTGGGACTACCAAAAGAAAATCAACTAGTTAAAATGAAAAACTTTGCAAACAAATCCATTAATGATCAACTTACAGTTATCGGCAACTCGTTTTACCCCTGCTACTTAATTCAGGGCAGCCGTAAGAATCTGCTGATCGATTCCGGCGTTAATGTAATCGCTCCGGTCTATACACGCCTGCTCGACGAAGCTTTAGGAAACAAAAACCGGCTCGACTATCTTTTCCTGACGCATTCACATTATGATCACGTTGGTTCATCCACCTACATCAAACGGCTTATTCCCGCACTGAAAATCGGCGCACATGAAAGGATTGCTCCACTTCTCCAAAAAGAATCGGCTTTGACTATGATGAATAATTTGAGTGAGGCTCAGCGTTCCCGCTTTATCGGCATTACAGGAAATGAAGATGTCCGTATCGCCCCGATTACAGTTGATATAACCTTCAGGGAAGGAGATGCAATCGACCTGGGCGGGCTTACCTGCCGCGTGTACGAAGTACCCGGTCACACAAGAGATTCTCTGGCCTATTATATTCCGGAAATCGGCGCTTTATTTTCCGGAGAGGCGGCCGGTGTTGCGGAAGGGAAAGAAAGGCGGGAGCCGCACGTGGAATTTCTCGCCTCGTATGATGATTACCTGGCTTCTCTGGAAAAGATGATCTCCCTTAATCCCCAAATTCTATGCGCTGCTCACGGTGGAGTGCTCATGGGTGATGATGCCACGGATTTCCTTCGCCGATCTTATGCGGCAACTCCCGTATACCGCAGACTTATTGAACAATATCTTGCTGAGGCGGCAGGCGATATTCCCCGGGCCATAGAAATGATGGTGCGCGAGGAATACGACAGGAAAGGGGTCACCGCCCAGGAACGTAACGCTTACATTACCAACCTGACGGCACAGGTGAAGCACATCGCCGGCCTGAGATGAAAGAAAACTTCACCGGAAGTTACGGCCCGATAAGCAGGCATAAACATCTGTAAATTCCTAACGTAACAACACCAGCGCATCAACACCAACAGGCCTGCTTCCCTGCACAACCAGCGGATTGACGTCAATGGCCTGTATTTCTTCACATTCGAGGCCTATCCGGCTTACCGCCAGCAGGCATTGAATCAGGGAATCAATATCCACCGCGGGCATGCCCCGGACGGCATCAAGGATTTTTCCGCCTTTGATTTCGCCGATCATCTCCCGGGCATCCGTCTCACTAAGCGGTGCCGGACGGAAAGTGACGTCGCCCATAATTTCCGTAAAGATTCCTCCCAAACCGAACATCACACATGGTCCGAATTGCGGGTCGCGGATCATGCCCAGCACCAGCTCACGTTCCCCTTTGACCATCTCCTGAACCAGAAAGCCCCCTGTTTTGTCGGGGGAAGCTTCGCTTATCTTCTGAAAGGCAACCTCCAAGTCAGCTTCGTTTGGCAGATTCACCGCCACCAGACCTTTTTCGGTTTTATGACTCACTTCCGGAGAACAGACCTTCAAGACCACCGGGTAACCGATCTCTTTTGCAGCTTTTTGCACATCCGTAAGATTCTGAGCAAGGATTCCTTTGGCCATGGATATGCCCACGCTTGTCATAAGTCCGGCACTTTCATATTCCGAAAGGATTTTGCGATTCTGTCTGCGGGCATTATTTATAATTTCATCTATTTTCTTTGTCATGAATCGAGCTCCTTTAATGACGGTCCATATATTTTCGGCACTGCACCAGAATAGAAAGAACTTCAAACGGATCTTCGATCAGCGGAAAAGTCGGCACGCCTCTGGTTTCAAGAAATTCCTTGGCTGGTTCCATATGCTTTTTTTCCGCGCTGAAGGCCACGTAAACCGGTTTTTGCGGATACTTCCGGGCGACATCCACAATACGCTGCAGATCGGGAACTCCCGTTTCATCATTAATCAGCAGAATCGACACGACTGCATCAATATTGGAATCGGCGAGCACCGCTTCCATTCCCTCCTGATACGCAAAATCCATCCCGTGGACCATAGCCGAAGGCCAGATATCCACAGGATTGCGCATGCGAATGTATGAAGGACTGATCTCCTGCAGGCGCCGGCGGCTTTTCTCCTCCAGTGTCGGCACCTCCAGATTCCAGAATTTCTGGCACATATCGGACATAGTCACCAGCATTGCTCCGGAAGGAGCAAGAAAGCTGATCCTATTTCCCCGGGGCAGAGGCATTGCGGAAAGTCCCTTGGCTGCCAGGATCAGGTGTGAATACTTGTAAATCCTCACAATGCCGGCCTTTTTTAGTGCTCCTTCAATGATGCGGTCATCGGAAGCCAGGGCGGCGGTGTGCGCCCCCGCCGCGCGCGAACCACTGGCAGTGGCCCCTCCTTTCAGCATGATAATGGGTTTATGCCGGGTTGTCTCCCGGGCGATTTCGATAAAGCGCCGGGGACTTTTGAGGCTCTCCAGATAAACAAAGATTGCTTCCGTCTCCGGATCGGAAGAATAATATTCCAGGACATCACTCTCATCGATGTCAATCTTGTTGCCCAAACCGACCACACGGGCGACGCCGAAGTTTTCAAAGGTGGAAATATAGCGCATGGTATGAGTAGCGAAGTTGCCCGTCTGGGCGATATAGGAAATATGTCCCCGGGGGATCCTGCCCACCGGAAAAAAGCTTGAGGTAAAGTTGCAGGGAGTGGAAACGTGCCCGGAAGTGTTCGGACCGAGAGCCCGGACGCCGGTTTCCCTGACGGCTCTTTCCAGTTCCGCCTGCAAGAGCTCTCCTTCCTTGTCCACTTCGGAAAATCCTCCGGCGGCAATGACCATAGTCTTGATTCCTTTAGCCGCACAATCCCGTACCGCCTGCGGGTTAAGTTTCGCCGGCAGAATGATCACAGCCAAATCGATCCCGTGGGGCAGATCGCTGATTGCAGGATATACCTTCTTACCCATGATCTCCCCACCCTTGGGATTGACGGGATAAATCTCTCCGGAATAGTCATTGGCAAGAATATTGCGAATAACATCATTGCCGGCCTTATGGCGTACCGAACTCGCTCCGATTATAGCAACGCTGCGCGGCTTAAAAAACAAATCGAGTTGTTGGCTCACATAATCTCCTTTTTGTCATAACATTCTTCAGTTTAAACCGGCCGGGCACCTTTATACCGGATGCCCGTCGAGTGCCCACAATGAACAAATCTCTTTGCCGGACTTATTATTTCCTCTTTACTATTTCTTCGCACAGGTTCAGGAAGTCTTCCGCACCGTGGCTTTTGGGAGCATATTCGAAAATTGTCTGGCCGAAACTCGGGGCTTCCGCAACCACAATATTTTCCCGGATCACCGTAGCGAAAACTTTATCGCCGAAACGCTCGGAAATGCTCTCCATGATGGCATTGTTTAATTTTTTGCGGGAATCAAAACGGGTGGCGATGATTCCCGATATTTTCAGATTCTTGTTGAAACTTTTCTGTACTTCTTCAATGCGGCTCATGAGCCTCCCCATACCTTTGAGTGCCAGAAATTCCATCTGCAACGGAATGAAAATATCCCTGCTGCAGGCCAGAGCGTTGACGGTCAGAAAGCCCGTGGAAGGGGGACAGTCAATAATAATGTAATCCTTATCCCGGACACCCGCCAGTTTATTTTTCAGCGTAAATTCATGATCGGAAAACATTGTCTGTTCATTTTCCATTTCCGTAAGCGTCATATTGGCCGGAAGTACGCTCATTCCGCTGTGCTCAAGCAAGGCGTCGGCCAGCGACAGCGAAGCCTTCATTACCGGATAAACGGTCTTTTTGAGATCGTGTGCGGCGATACCCAGAGAATAGGTTAAATGCGCCTGGGGATCAAAATCTACCAGCAGCACTTTTTTGCCGAGTAATGTGAGGCCTGCCGCAATGTTTAAGGCACAGGTGGTTTTACCAACACCTCCTTTTTGATTACAAAGAGCGATAATGTCCGGCTGTTTCATCGTTTCCTCCTTAGATTGATTGGCGTTCCTCCGGCATGTTTTATCGGCTGCCAAGCCCGGTAAAAGCCTATGTGGTAACGTTACTGCAAAACATCATCACCCGGAATATTATGTGATTTCTCTGTTGAATTTTTTGATGATTCCGGCAATTTCTTTTGGTTTCTGCATGCAAACCAAATGCCCTGCACCGGCAATCGATTTATAACTGCCTTGCCGTAATCCGGCTACTATTTTTTTTACATCCACATACTTTTTATTTTCAGTTTCCGCAGCTTCAACAACAAGCGCTGGGCAAGTCAAGCTGCCAAGCAGCGGCCAGGGGCTGGTTTTGCGGCCACCCATAAAAACTGCCGCTTCATCTTGCGGAGAGAAGGTAAGCGCCAGATGCCCTTCCTTTTGTTTTTGCATACCGTATTCGACATACAGACGCAACATCTGCTCATCCCAACCGTCAAACAGAGCCCGTGATTTCAGGTAGACTATCGCTTCCTCTTCATTTTTCCAGGAATTCTTTCTTTTAATGGCTTTAGAGGCCAGCGGATGATCCTGTACAACGGTACTGCCGTTGTAAAACTCCTCCGGCAGGAAAATCGGTTCAATTAAAATGAGGCCGCGTGGTTTTAATCCGAAAAGACTGCAGGCCATGACCGATACTGTCGCCCCCATGGAGTGTCCGACAAATAAAGGTTCCCGTATTTTTTGGATCCGGCAGAAGCGGGCTAAATCCTCGGCAACAACAGCCCAGGCAAGGCCTCCTTTTTCCGGATCACACTTCCGGTAGTTACAGATAAACGGCGCCCAGGCATCGCCGCGGGGAGAAATTTCTTCGATAACCGGCTGCCAGAGCCAGGGAATAAAGCCGGTGCCATGCATAAAAATCAGATGCGGCGGAGAGACTTCGCCTTTAAAGAAGAGATAGGGGAATTCGGCCTCGCCGATATTCTGGAGACGCAACTTCATCATTTCGTGTTTCTTTGAATTTTCTGCCATGCCCGCAACAATATCTCCTGCCGGCACTTTTTGCTTTCTATTTTCCGCCGGCAGCATCAACAATTTTAATTTCTTCGACGGATAAAACCTTGTCAATATCGAGCAGTATTTTGATACTCCCACCTACTTTGGCCATTCCCAAAATAAATTCGGTGTTGAGTCTGGTTCCAAAAGAGGGAGTCTCTTCAATATCGTTCCCTTTAATATTGAGCACTTCCGATACGGAATCAACCACGATACCCATAAGAATAGTCCGCACCGCCGAAACTATTTCCACTACGATAATGCATGTCCTTTCCGTGTAGTCGGTTGCCTTGATTGCGAATTTTATGCGTAAATCAACAACCGGAATAACTTTACCGCGCAGGTTAATTACACCTTTAACATAGGCAGGTGTCTGAGGAACAACGGTGATGGGCATCATCCCGATTATTTCTTTGACTTTCCGGATGCCGATGCCGTATTCTTCTCCGGCCAGGCTGAAAGTCAAATACTTGCCTTCTTTGTCGGCAATGGCTTTTACAGCCTGATCTATTACTTTTGTCTGCTCCGTCATAATATTACCCCCTCCTTATGCCTGATTTTTTAATATTCCGACAACATCAGCAACCACCGGCGCAAAAAATTGCCGCCATCTTCTCCGTCAAATCCACCTGATCAACGAATCCGGGCTTTTTGTTTGAATTGACATCTCAAAAAACAAATACGGCGGCGGCTATTACAGTGGTGTAGTTATTGTTTTTACATATTGTTGATTGCGTAACGTTGAGCGTGCGGACTATTTTCCCGCTGATTTTAAATATTTCCTTTTTCTCATCCCAGCTCTCGTCGACGTTAAAATCAATACCTAAAGTGGAGGCAAGCATGGCGGCGGCAAGATCCTCGGCATAATCGCCGGCTTGCTTTTCCGTCTGGCCGTAAGCATGATGTTCGCTGATATAACCATAAGATGATTTAACCGCCGGAATGGCGCAACCAACTGAAGCTACAAGCAGCCTTTTAGGTTCATTGCTGCAGCAACGACTCATGACACAGTAGGTGATTCCGCCGGGAACCAGTTCTTTGAGTCCCTGGGGCTTGGAAATCATTTTACAGTGCGGAGGGAAAATACTGGATACCTGAACGAGGTTACATTTTTCAATGCCGGCATCACGCAAGGCTCGTTCAAAAGAATGCAATTCATCCTTATGCGTGCCAACGCCTTTGGTAAAGAAAATTTTTTGGGGTACAAAATCAGACACTATCCATCTCCTTTTCTCAGCCTTTTACGGCAAATTTATATGTTGGCGGAAACAGATTCCGTTCTTCCTCACTGTTGCGAATAAATGCAGCTAATATTCGGTCACGGTGGACAAACCTCTTTCGCCCACTAGAATAATCCGCGTGTGGGTCAACCGGGTGGCAATCGTTTTTGCCACCGCCTGCATGATTTTGAAACCTAAGGCGCAGTCCTCATCCATAAACTGCCGCAGAGCAAATGCATCCAGAGAAATTAATTCAACATCATCAATACACAAAGCACTCAAGGTATATAAATAAGGATCAACTACGGCGGACCAGCCCATTGCTTCTCCCTGACTAATCATGTCCACGGTAACCTGCATGGGCGGCTTTTGCGGCCCCATGCATTTATCCATAAATAAAACAATTTTACCTTCTTTGATTAGAAAAAGGCCTCTGGCATTATCACCTTTCTGATACATCTGCGTACCGGCCGGATATTGTTCCTCGATAGCGATTGCCGCCAATTTATTCAACTGGGCATCACTGAAATCTTCCAAGAAGGAAAATTTTTTCAATTCATTAAAAGGAATCATAAATTGTCCCCTTTAGACTGTTATTTTCTTATATCAGCCTTCTTTTTCTTATGCTACAAATTTATTTTACATTGTCGGAATTTCCTTGCCTCAAAACCTCCTCTTCAGCAAGAAGTGTGAGTGTAATTTTTCACTCAATGAACGAGATCCCAAATAGCATCGCCCAAACCGGCTCGCCCTGCATACCAAGGCATACACCGGGCTCCGCTTTCGGGATCAATTCCACTTCCGCTGCAAACTTCATTGCACTTGTTTTCAGCGAGTGTCTTTGATTTAATCTTGCCCAAATATGTAAAAAAGACTATAAAAGTTTAAACTAAAAATGCAGGAAGCAAAGACAGGTTGGTTTTTCTAAAGGATTTTTTAATGAAACTAAGATTTATTATCCTCATTCCGGTCATATTTTTTTTAACGGCCTGCTGGAAGGCACCGGAAACAGTTAAGGATGTGAGTGATTTAAGCCAGAATCATCTGGCCTATTTTAACAATCAGGATAAAGAATTGATTTCCGCCGAAAGCCAAAGACGTCTGGATGAAGACTATAATATCATCCACTTTTCGGTCTGGCATCAACGCGTCCCTTTTTATGCCAAATACGATGCCGTGATTATTGATTCCAAAAAATTCAGCACAAATCCGGGGTTTGGTGAAAACAAAAGAAAACATACGAAAACCTGGTACAAAAAACTTCTGCAAAATGCCGCTCTCGATAATTACCCTAACGCCGGTTATCCCGCCATAACTATCCGTAATACGGCTCTGCGATCACTACCTACACAAAAGCCTCATTTTTCCAGTCCGGAAGGAGACATTGACGGCTGGCCCTTTGACAATCTGCAGCGCTCGGCTGTTGCAGGCAGCACGCCCATTTTTGTCTGTCATTTAAGCGCCGATAAAGCCTGGGCTCTTGTGGAAACCTGTTTTACCTTCGGCTGGATACCTGCGGGCGACTTTGCCCGCGTTGACAGAAAATTTATCCGCCGATGGGAATCGGGACGCCAGGCCGTAATTACGAAAGAACAGATCACCATAACCGATGAACACGGCAATTTCGGCATGACATCATCAGTGGGACACATTTTCCCCTACCTTCATGAAACACCGGAAAAAATGGAAATTCTCCTGGCAGTGGCCGGAAGGAAAAGCGGCTGCGCCGCAATGAAACGCGGTTATGTCCCGCGGGATAGCGCCGCCATCAAACCGCTGCGGCTAACCTCTCCGAATGCGATAAAAATCGCCAACGAGTTGATCGGTGAACCTTACGGCTGGGGGGGACTTTACGGAAACCGCGATTGCTCATCCATGACTCGAGATTTTTTCGCGGTCTTCGGCATCTGGCTGCCGCGTCATTCTGAGGATCAGGTCAGGGAAACAGGCCATTATATTGATCTTACAGGCATTTCCCCGGAACAAAAAGAAAGAACAATTCTGGAAAAAGGCATACCATATCTCACTCTTCTCTGGCGTAAAGGCCATGTCATGCTGTACATCGGCGCACAAAACAACCAGGCCATTATTTTTCATAATATCTGGGGTATAAAAACCAGGGACTTAAGAGGGCAACAAGGAAGAAAAGTAATCGGCCAGGCAGTAATCACAACATTGCGTCCCGGCCGGGAATTAAGAAATTTCGATGCTGCCTCCGGAGATTTATTAACCAACATTTCCGCCATGAGTATTTTAAAACCGGAATAAAAAATCAGGCTCCTGAAAGAAAAAACGGCACTCCCTTATGCATAAATATAAAATCATTCTGGAATATGACGGCACTAATTACAGCGGATGGCAAAAGCAAAAAAACGCCAAAAGCATTCAAGGCGCTTTAATTACCGCCGCCGAAGAGTTTTTAGGCACACCGGTGGATATTCAGGGCGCCGGGCGCACGGATGCCGGAGTTCATGCCCTGGCTCAGACAGCACACCTGGAATCCTCCGAAAAAATCAACCCCGTTACACTGCGTATCGGACTTAATGACAATTTGCCGGCCGGCATCAATATCCGGCATGTGGAAAGCGCCCATCCGCGTTTTCATGCCCGCCACAGTGCAGTGAGCCGCAGTTATCTTTATCTCATTGCCAGACGGCGCACAGCTTTCGGCAAGCGTTATGTCTGGTGGATTAAAGACAACCTGGATGTAAAAAAAATGCAGCAGGCACTAAACGTTTTTACCGGATTTCACGATTTTGCTTCGTTTGCCGACAAGAGAATGGATAAAGAAACATCCACTGAAGTCAACATTGAAAATGTGCAGATTCAGGAGTTTTCCGACATCATTGCCCTGCGCATCACCGGTTCGCATTTTCTGTGGAAAATGGTCCGGCGCATTGTCGGCATTGCCGCCGAAGCCGGACGGGGCAAACTTACCGTTCCCGCAATCGAACAAATGCTTGATTCCTATTCGGAGGTCCCTGCACATTTCACCGCTCCGCCATCCGGGCTTTTTCTGGAAGCAATATTATACGAAGGCGACAGGCTGCCGGAGATAAAACCGCCGATCTGCATATATTAATTTCAATAAACAGTGCCTGATCAATATGCGTCTTGCTGCCCGAATGATACTCTTTTAAACGGCCGCAAAAAGCAGATTAATACCTGCACAAAAACTTGACAAGGCCAACGCCTTAAGATAATACTGCGCATCCCAGCAGGTAACAGGAAGAATACCTAGGATGCCGATGTAGCTCAGCTGGTAGAGCAGCTGATTCGTAATCAGCAGGTCAGCGGTTCGATCCCGCTCATCGGCTCCAGTAATATCAAATATTTATAATATTTCAACCTATTGTCTAATGCTTTCATGCCTACCGTATTGCTACCCTTTCAATTAATCACCAATTATTTTTATTGAAGGATCACCGGTGTTCAGATTACCTTCCACCAGGGTACAGCCAAAACGGTGGGGATCAACCATTCGATCTCTGTGCCGTCATACAACAGTAATCCCGTTCGCGCATCCGCGCCGTACTCTTTTTGAAAAGCAATCAGGTTGGCGGCATCTTTGACTCTGGGCTTACTTCCTGATTTAATCTCGATGGGCAATATCTTTCCTTCCGTTTCGATCACCAGATCCACTTCCTCGCCTGTTGTTGTCCGCCAGTAGAGGATTTCCGTATTCGACAGCCTGCCTGAACGCCAGACCAGCAGGTCCAGCAGCACCAGATTTTCAAGATGCGCTCCGGACGGTTCAGGTGCGCCGGAAAGGTGCAGCGCCAACCCTACATCACCCCAGTATAATTTGGGTGATTTAAGAAGACGCTTGGTCCGGTTTACCGAGTATGCGGGCAGTCGCGCCAGAAGGTGCGACGTTTCCAGCAGGTTGAGGTAGCGATGCACTGTGGGTTGCTTCAAGGACAG
The DNA here is from genome assembly GCA_002068015.1 of Smithella sp. PtaU1.Bin162. Lineage (GTDB taxonomy): Bacteria > Desulfobacterota > Syntrophia > Syntrophales > Smithellaceae > MVRV01. Next base: position 5,622 of record MVRV01000027.1, on the reverse strand, counting down.
ATCACGGGACATCTCTGTTTGATTGGTGATCTGTCCCAAACGCAGACAGGCCGCCCGCATCAGGCGACGGAAATCCGGAAGGGCAGAAATGGAGGAAAGCATCTGAAGGTCTCGTTCGAGATAGGTCTGGACATAACCGTCAAACCAGATCTTGCGATCATCCACTGCGGCCATATGAAGAGCAGGTGTCGGAAATCCGCCACGTCTTGCCAATTCCCGCCAGTCTTCCGGTTCAGTATTATCCGCAGCAATAATTTGCGGCCAGTCGGTGTCTTTTCCTGAAACAATTTTTTCCCATAGCCCACAAAGGCCAAGACCCATCTGCTCCCGCCTGGTCATCGGACCAAGGGTGAGATAGCTGGCGCGACCGGCCAGTGATTCAGAAACACCCTGCATCAGAAGTAGATTGGCCGATCCGGTCAGCAAAAACCGGCCCGGTCGCCGATCGGAATCGATAGCGCGCTTCACAGCGATCAGCAAGTCCGGCTCCCGCTGCACTTCATCAAGCGTAACATTTACCGCGCCCCCTGTCAGTGCCTCAGGATTTTGCCTAGCCAGTTCGAAAACATCCATGTCATCAAGGGAAAAGTAGGAACGCTTTTCAGGTGTTAGCTCCTTGACGAGAGTGCTCTTGCCCGTCTGCCGCGCGCCGGTCACAACAACCGCAGGCATTAATTTTAAGCGCGAACTTAACGCGGTCATCAGATGTCGGGGATATGTATTATTATTCATGGCGTGAATTATATCTATTCATTGCAACATTATCAAGTGTTAATAAATGTTTGTGAAGGCGTTCCGATCCGCACCGGAAGATCAACAAAGTCATGGTTAACGTTGGAAGGACTGGTGCACGGCATGGACTCGGTGTCCATTTTTACCTATAAATTAAACGATAGCCGGAATGAAATCTTCTTGTTGTATTCCAGGAATACAAAATTTTATTGCGGGTTACGGTAATGTTTGATGCTCCGGCAATGCATTCCTTAATTTTGATAAAGCTTAGTCTGACTTTTTCCGGCACCTTGCTTTCGATATCGTAACCAAGCTTTTCCTGTTCGAAGCTGTTTTAAATAAGAGAACATGCTATAATCAACGTACTGACGGCAGATGCCGGTATTATCGGAGCAAAACATATGGCCAAGAAGCAGCTTTTGGATGAATTGAATATTTTAAAAAAAGGACATGCCGACGGCTATGTCGCCGTTGATATACAGGGGCAAATTACCGAAAGTAATCCGGCTTTCCGGAAAATGTCCGGCTACACCGAAAAAGAACTCAAGGGAAGGAGCTACAAGGAACTCAGTCATAAAAAATGGCAGTCCCTGGAGGAAAAAATCATCCGGGAACAGGTTGTTGCGGGAAACTATTCCAATATTTACGAAAAAGAATTGCAAAGAAAAGACGGTTCAGTCGTTCCCGTTGAACTGCGGACTTATCCACTCCGGGATGAAAAAGGCCTGTTCGCCGGTTTCCGGACATTTGTCCGGGACATCACCGAACGTAAAAAATCCGAGGAAGCACTCAGGGAATCCGAGCGGCGATTCGCCGATATTATTGATTTCTTGCCGGATGCCACACTTGCTATTGATCTCGAGGGCAAAGTTATCGCCTGGAACCGGGCCATCGAAGAGATGACGGGGGTCAAGGCCGATCAGATTCTCGGTAAAGGAAATTACGAGCATGCTCTGCCTTTTTTCGGCATCCGCCGCCCTCTTGTGATTGATTTGATTTTGAAGAAGGACAAAAAGGTTGAAAAATACTTCGCCGCGATAATCAAAAAAGAAAAAGATCTGCTGATTGCGGAATCATGGGTTCCCCGCCTGCGGGGGCGTAAAGCTTTTCTCTGGGGAAAAGCCAGCCCTCTTTACAACAGCAAAGGAGATATTATCGGTGCCATTGCCTCAATCCGGAACATCACCGAACGAAAAAAAGCCGAAGAAGCGTTAAAAGAATCGGAAAGACGGCTGGCGGACATCATCGATTTTCTTCCGGATGCAACGTTCGCCATCGATCTTCAGGGCAAGGTGATCGCCTGGAACCGGGCTATTGAGGAACTGACCGGTGTTAAAGCCGACCAGATGCTCGGCAAAGGAAATTACGAGTACGCCCTGCCTTTTTTCGGCAACCGCCGGCCGCTCATGATTGATCTGGTTTTAAAACGGAATAAAAAATTTGAAAAGGATTACGCTTCGGTAATCAAGAGGCAGAAGAACATGCTGATCATGGAAACATGGGTACCCAGCTTAAGAGGTCGCAAAGCCTTTATCTGGGGGAAGGCCAGCCCTCTTTACAACAGCAGAGGAGCGATCGTAGGCGCCATCGAATCCATGCGGGATACTACCGAGCGCAAAGAAAGTGAAGAGATCCTGAAGAAAAGAGAAAGCGATCTCAAATTGAAGACAAATGAGCTTCAGGAACTGAATGTCGCCTTGCGCGTTTTGCTCAAGCAGCGTGATAACGACCGCAACGAGCTGGAAGAAAAAATTCTGTCCAATGTCAAATTACTCATCCAGCCGTTTATAGATAAGCTGAAAAACCATGCCGACCCCAAGGGTAAATCATACATTAATGTCATCGAATCCAACTTGAACGACATCCTGTCACCTTTTGCCCAGAAGCTTTCCGTCCGGCATCTGAACCTCACCAATAAGGAAGTGCAGGTGGCCAACCTGATCAAAGAAGGGAAAACAACCAAAGAAATCGCCGAAAGCATCAATGCATCCGAAAGTTCGGTCAACGTTCATCGTTATCACATCAGGAAAAAGCTTGTCTTGACGAAAGCACAAAACCTGCATTCCTATTTGTTATCCCTCACCTGATCTTTATTATTTCTTAATATTTGTAATAACCCTTTTAATATTGTCCAGTCCTGTTTTTTAATTATAATGGCAAACAAGGAAATTAACAAAATGCCCTGAATTAAATCCTCAGGGATAGAAGACCGGTTTTTCAAGATATATCTTAGTGTTTGTCTGTGGCTTTCAGAGATGAATGAGCGATAGATTCAGGGGCTTGTGCTGCCTTTGGCAGACCCTTGTTTTCCTTGGCGGCATAATGCAGCCAAGGGTGATGATTAATGAATTACCTCAATAAGGATAAATTAAAATATGGAGTGGAAAAAAGAATATAAGAAAAAGATTGTAACCATGCAAGAGGCGGCCCGCTATATTCGGTCGGGTGATTTTGTCTCTACGGGACTGGCAATTGGTGCTTGTTCTCCCGCCATGTTCGACGTCATACTCGACCGCCAGCGGGAACTGAAAAATGTGACAATCAGCGATACGGTTCCAGTCAGGCCTTCCAGACTCTACGACCCGGAGTACATGCTTAAACTGGACGGGCATATCAACTATCATCCGGCCTTTGGCTCGCCTCTCTCCAGAAAAATCATCAAATCCAGATTTGCGGACTACTATCCGGAGCAGAGCTCTGATCTGGGAGATCGCTATGCCCACTGGTCTGATATCTTTATCGTCATGGTCACCCCGCCGAACGGCAGAGGATATGTAAATTTAGGCCTGACCAACTTTTACAGTCTGGAAGCAATCCGCAAGGGAAAAGAGCTGGGCAGGCTGAGAATGGCGATTGCCGAAGTGAATGATCAAATGCCGGTCATTTACGGAAACAACTGGATGCATGTATCGGAGTTTGATGCATTTTACGAAAATTCATCGCCGATTCCCGCCTTCGGCAGATCCACTCCCGGAGAAAAAGACAAAAGGGTTGGTGAATACGTACTGGAACTGATCAATGACGGCGACACAATTCAAATGGGAATCGGTCAGATTCCCGAAGCGGTAGTGCTGGGACTCGCGGACAAGCGCGATTTAGGTGTTCTTACGGAGATGTTCCCCATCGGGCTGCCTGATCTGGTCAAGAAGGGCGTTATAACGAATGCCCGTAAACCCTTCCACAAGGGTGTGACTCTTGCCACATTCTGCATGGGAAATGCGGAGATGTATGACTATGTCCGGGAGAATCCGTGTTGTGAGTTTTATCCGTCTTCCCTCACTAATAATCCGATGTTTATCGCCCGGCATCCCAACATGGTCGCCATGAATATGTCTCTGATGGTTGATATGAGCGGTCAGATCGCATCGGAAGGAGTTGGACACCAGATGATCAGCGGCTCCGGCGGGCAGCTTGATTTTATGATCGGCGCTTATCACTCTCCGGGTGGTAAAGGAATAACTCTCATGTATTCTTCACGCCAGATGCCGGATGGAACTCCGATATCAGCCATCGTTCCGGAAATGAATCCCGGAACGCCTATTACTGTTCCGCGAACATACGCCCAGTATGTTGTCACGGAATACGGTATCGCCGACTTGCGATATAAATCGCGCCGGCAACGGGCGGAAGCATTGATCAACATTGCCCATCCGGATTTCCGGGGTGAGTTGAGAAACAGTCTGAAAAAGATTTTTTATATGCACGGAAGTAAAGTGAAGTAATGAAGGAGGAGAAATTATGAATTTCAGCGATTGTGTAGCTGTCGTAACAGGCGGAGCATCGGGGCTGGGAGAAGCATGTATCAATAAATTATTTCTGGATGGAGCAAAAGCGGCCATTTTTGATTTTGATGCCGTCAGAGGAAAAAAATTGGCCAAGGAACTCAACCCCAATGTTATCTTTTGTCATACAAACGTTTTCGACGATGAAAGCGTAAAACTTTCCATCGGCAAAACAATTGAAACTTTCGGCAGGATCAATGTCGTTATTAATTGCGCCGGTGTCGCCGATCCCGGAAAAGTCTTCTCCAAAAAGGGGCCTCTTCCGCTCGCGGATTTCAACCGGGTTATCCAGATCAATCTTGTCGGAACCTTCAATGTTATCCGGCTGGCCGTCGAACAAATGGTAAAAAACGCTCCCAACGCTGACGGAGAAAGGGGAGTCATCATCAATACCGCATCGGTAGCCGCTTTTGACGGACAGATCGGACAGCCGGCATACAGCGCTTCCAAAGCAGGTGTTGCCGGCATGACGCTTCCTGTTGCCAGGGAGCTGGCGGATCACGGAATCCGTGTCATGACGATCGCACCAGGAATCTTCAATACGCCGATGATAGCCGGCTTACCGGAGGCCGCAAAGGAAGCTCTGGGCAAGATGCCTCCCTTTCCGAAAAGACTGGGACATCCGGAAGAATATGCCCTTCTGGTACGGCACATCATTGAAAATCCAATGCTGAACGGTGAAGTTATCAGGCTTGATGCGGCAATTCGGATGGCGGCGAAATAAATCCCCGGCGGGATGCCGCGAATAATTTTAACTTTATCCGGCGGAAGAAAACCGGGTGATATATTTTTTTACAGGGTGGTGAAAATGAATTTTAATTTAACGGAAGAGCAAAAACTGATCCAGGATATGGCACGCGACTATGCTCAGGCGGAGCTGGAACCGGTCGCTGCGAAACTGGACCAGGAAGGAGATAGGGCAACTTATTTAAAAAACGTCAAAGGCCTCGCCGAGCTCGGACTGATGGGTATCAACGTAAAGAGCGAATATGGCGGATCGGAAGCCGGCGTCATCCCCTTCAGTCTGGTTGTAACCGAAATAGCACGAGCCTGCGCGCCGACGGCGGTCACAGTGTCGGTAAATAACATGGTCTGCGAAGTCATCCAG
>MVRV01000026.1 GCA_002068015.1 Smithella sp. PtaU1.Bin162 | reverse complement strand
CCTAAATTTGTCATCTTTGTCGTAAGCTTCATAGATTATCTTTTAAATGGCCTAACGAAAAAATCAGCCGGAACATAGCGATCGGCTATATTGCCCTTGTTAAGGATTCTATGGTGTAAGGCAATTCTCAATAATGAAAGCGCATTGTTCATCTTTGGAAAGTAATCCACCTGTGCGACCTTGATATTTGACCTTTTGAACAATGCCATTCTTCAAAATAAATGTTGCCTCACAGTACCGTCTTTTGCTTTTACCAGTTACTATAGCGGTTGAAGGTGATGTGGCAGAAGCCACACCTACATTTACGCTGTCTCCACCACCAGTATATGTAAGAAATTCTAGATCATCTGATTGCTGTTGGCGGTGAGGCACCCCAGCGCAAGAAAGCAAATCTATTTTTTTCATTCCGACTAACTCCTTTTGCGCACGGTTTGCAAGACTAGCACGCTGAAAAGAACAGCCGGTGACAGTAAGCATTATGACGACTGTGATTGTAATAATATTTTTCATAAATATTTCCTTAACGCTCCGCATAACCAGCTGGCAATGGAGCGAAGCGGAATTGTTAGTCCGAGTTGATGCGGTTGTTAGCATTATTCTATTTTGTGTTGCTTTAGAATATCCTGAATATCATTAAGCTTGTTCTTCCAATTTTCTACTTCATATTCCGTCGAATATTTTGCCAAGATGTCTGATTGCGCATTTTCATAACGTTGTTCGATAATAATAGATCCCCCCTGCTTGACGATCTCTTTTGCTGTTTTAAAGATATTTGAAACAATAGAATTTTCGCCAAGAGCTAAAGCATCACTAATATCTTTGAAGCAAATCCTTAGTTCTGTGATATACATATCATAATCTTCTTTTTCTATTTGTCCGTTACGATGAAGCTGCATCTCGTTCGAGTTCTAATTCTGCTTCCATATCTCCCTTCTTCCCACGGAAAGTAACTTTTTTGTATTCTCGACAAATTAACAGAATTAAAGCGATACCTATTGCGGCAACGGCAATTATTGCGACGATTTCAATCCCAGTGAGTGTTGCAATGGGTGCTGCAACAGCCACACTAATCCCACCGGTGAATGGTGCAGCCCCTAGTGATGCTGCAAGAAGACCAATAGCCCATTTGGATGCTTTTTTTATTTTAAGCCCGGTATTCAATTTTTCTGCAAGTTCGCCCTTAACAATAATACGCTCCGCTTTTGCATCAACTGCATTCTTTAACTCATCTTTTGTTCTGACCGTTACTTGTCCCATGAAATATCCTCCTATGCTAACGGTAGCAATATGGCACGGGAGGGCAATCCGGCATGTTATGACTGCAAAATCATAACCCCGTAGCATTAATTGCCGTGTTCGGTGCCATCTATTGCAAGATTTCCAGTTTATATAATTTTGCTGGGGGCTCATCATATGAACCGCCCCACTCCGTGCCTTCCCACTCTGGGATACGGAATTTCCAGTCAAATTTGTTTATCTTCTTAGGCAAGGCGAAAACGACCTTACTATTGAGTGCCTGCAGAATAGGAGGAGAATTGAAGAACTTTTTGGGATAGACGATGAATCCAGCAAACCTTTGCCTTTTATTGTTATCCGTCTCTTTGAACGGTTCAATTTTCTCAATGAGTAAGGAAGCCCCTGAAGTTTCCGAATGAAACGTACCCGCCTCGTCAAAAATTATGAAAGGGAGCTTTGTTTGCTCTGCAACCTTCTTTATAAATTCAGGGTGATTGATCGCCTTGTCAATTCTCTTGTCCAGAGAATCGTTCATATAGAAAAAGACCGCTAAAACACATCCAATTACGGCAACTATAATACTGACAATTGTCCCTGATCCCATTTCCTCCCTCCATTGTAAAATAGTGTGTATATACCTATTGGCATATCAAACCGAACGACAGAAATCAGCGGGGAGCGTAGCGAATCCGCTGTATTGATTTGTTAGCCAATTATACTAAAAAGTATTCTCCTTTTATTCTCAAAACAGCACCACCACCAAATGCAACTTCTATATTATTCATTTCATCTCGTCTTGTTAGCAGCTTTATAATGTTTGACTGATCGACCTTATCATTTTGCTCAAGAGAAAATATTTCACCGTTCCATTTTTCATTTTTTAACAAATAGTGCCCAAATGCTGCGTTTCCTGAACCGGTTGCGGGGTCTTCAAGATAGCCAAAACGAGGAGCAAAGACTCTTGTGCGGAAATGGTTTGATTTGTTTGATACCTCTGAAGTAAACACAAGCACGATATCAATAAAGTTGCTTTCACAGAATAGTTTTAGATTCAAAAAATCAGGAAGTATTGCTAATGTTGTTTCTAATGTCCGGATTGGAACGATCAGTGTATCCAAACCTGCATTTACAATTTTGGCCGGATAGTTTTCGTCCATGTCTTTCTTGTCAATATGCAGAGCTTCTGCTATGTGAGCTTTTGGGATAGATTTATCAGAAAAATGAGGAACAGGCGCAGAGATAAACACAGCATCTTCATCTGGAATTCTATTTTGGACGAGTAACTTGCCTTTGCTTGTAACAATATTGATAGTTGGTTTCTTTAGAAGCTCGGGATCACCCTTGAGAAGGTCAAACATGATCGCAATCGTGGCATGCCCGCAAAATTCTACTTCCCTTTCAGACGAATAATACTTCAGCATAAAGGTATCAGTATCAAGCTTGCTTATATAACCTACCTCGTTGACAAAGCCTTTTAATTCAGCGGCAATACGTTGCATCTCTGTTGGATTGAGTTCGTCTTCTGTGTTCAAATATATTGCACCTGCAGGATTCCCAGTAGATTTTTCTGTTGCAAAGGCATCAATCTTTTTAAAAATCAACTTTTTCATAATACCCCTTTGTTCATAAATTCATGGACGGCGAACGAAAAGCTGAGCCGGAGCAGCCCAGCGGGCTGCGATCGGCTCTAGCGCCGGGTTAGATTCTTTCTTTTTTTACGAGGTTCCAATAGTGTGCACCTAAAGCCGTTAAGCGACATCCTGTTGAATTCATAGCTGCAAAATACATGTGTTCCTGATCGACGGGTTTAACGAGATTAACGCGTACATATTTCTGCAAGACTGAAAATACCTCCGTATGATCTTCGCATGGATTATCGGAGGTTGGTTCGTAACTCGGATTGAGAGGAAAGATAAATGATGCTTCAGGGAATAGCGTGGTTATCTGCTTGAGTTCATCAAGTGCAATCGGAGGTTGAACCTCTCTTAAGGAAATAAAGCGTTTGACGTTTGTCTTAAAAATCGGTCGTTGTTCCCACGGGCCTAGGGCTTGATCAATGTGAGCGTAGACGCTACCGGGCGTAATATCGCCCACAAGATTAGCAGCACCACCGCTAAGCGCATCAACCAATAAGGATGTGAAAACCCCTGAACCGCCTGTTTCAATCGAATACTGATCTTGGGCAGATGCGGTGAGGATCGTAACACCCTCGCTTAGTACGGCTTTGTTATCAGCTATTGCTGGTGATCCTGCCATGCCAGAATGGCAGCAGTCGAGAATGATGACCTTGTTCTGTGCCTTCGATCCATTAACGATCGTTAAAAGCTCATCCATCGGAAACCCGTCATCGCCGTCCTTACAATCAGACGTGATCAGATAACCTCCAGTAGTTTCGATATAACCGTGTCCGGAGAAATAGAAAAGCGCAATCTCAGAATTGTCGCGAAATAGCTCTTGAACTTTATCTTTTAATTCACGTCGCTGAATCGCAGATGATGAGCCAGAGGCAGTCATAGCATTAACGCCGAAGTTTAAGGAACCGTCACCATGACGCTCTAATACGCTTTTTACGGCATATGCATCATTAACACAACCCCGCAGACAAGAAACTTTCTCATAAAAATCAATACCTACAATTAACGCTTTTCTCATATTCCCTCCTAGATCGAGTACTTCCTTATCGCTTCTACAATTGATGAGCTCTGCCATTTAACAATTGCATCAGCGTTGTCCTTAACGATTTTAGAAGTCTTTTCTGATGCCCATGGTTCGACTGCTACAATAGGCTTACTGAAAACTTGCTTAGATATTTCTATCTCTTTATTGATCCATTTGGAATAAGTACTGTAAACACCCGCAAGCATTATAACGCAGTTGACGGGAGATATCTGATCCTTGATGGCGTTGTAAAGCGCCGTCTGATTTGGTGCGTTATGAATGGGGTCATTTTCAGGAACTGAGTAATCTGTCCACTTAAAGTTTGGATGTTGGTTAAAGAAAGATACCAATTTTTCGTAAGCATCTCCATAGGTCCAAGAATGACTGATAAAAAGACGGTAGTTTGCTAATGCTGGCATTGTTTCCTCCTTTTATATTTGATTTTCTGATCTAACGAAAAGCTCAGCCGGAGCAGCCCAGCGGGCTGCGATCGGCTGTAGCGACGGGTTAAGCCTTAAATAATATTTCTTTAATCCGATACCACTTCCATGACATTGGATTTCTACTTAATACTTCTACAGCCAAATCAATTTCTGCTAAAAGTGATGTAGGACCTGTTCCCGATGCGCCCCCCATGTATTCTTTAAATTGTTCAGAATCCTAATGGTGGCATGCCTATACTTTCGGTAAAATCTTAATTCGTAAACTATTGCTGTCTGTGAATCTAGAGCACCTTTTGCATTACTAGCCAAATCGCCAATTAGCTGGTGGTATTGTGTGTACTGTCTATTGCTTAGTTCTTCTTTTCGAGATTGAGAGGTATTGTAAATACTGATTGCAAATGTCAAAAGTGGGGGAATAATTCCAATCGCTGCTACTAATAATCCAACTAGGTATTGATTATTTTTTACAAAGTCCAGCATCTTTATTCTCCTTTATATCTTGTGGCTTAACGAAAAGCTAAGCCGGAGCAGCCCACGGGGCAGCGATCGGCTTGAGCGACCTTGTTGTGCTTTAAATACAAAACAAGAGTTACCTAATTCTTAACGCACTACAGAAAAAATTCCATCATTGTTAAGTTTGATTTTTACGGGGTCGCCTTTTCTTAATCCTATGGCCGCCAACGCATCTACGAGCCGCGCTTTTACTTTTTTTTGATTCCTTTCATACAAAACCGATGAAATCCAAACTACGCCTTCTTTAGTTTCATGGACGCCAGCTTCATATGTTTTGGTGCCTATATTAATATTAATAATCTTCTTCTTTCCATGCTCGTGCGGAAGGTAATGGGAGCAATCTTTATCAATATACAGTTCACAAATATCTTTTTTATCAGCATAGATGCCTTGTCGTGTAACTGATCCTGATATCATAATTACCCACCTTATATTTATTCTTGCACAACATGAAAAATCAGCGGCGCGTTAGCGTCCGCTGGATTGGCTTGTTATAATTTTTTTATCATTAATACATTATCATCGCATTCTGATACTCCGAATTCTTTTTCTTGTTCCTTTTTGCTCAAAATATTCATACGCATAAATCCAGCTTTTTTGTATGCCGCTATTGCTCGCTCGTTTCTTGCTGAAGGAGTTATTATAAAATTGGCAATACCGTATTCGTCATGTATATAATTGCAAATAGCTTTTAAAGCGTCGCTTCCATATCCGTGCCCACAATATGTTTCCGCTTTCATCCATATATCTAAAACTACCCTGTCTTTTTCTTTATCAAGAAGATCATACCCAATTGTTCCTACGGCCTCATTACTTACAGTTATTATGAAATTCCTCCCTTTACCGTTACCAGAATCATTAAAAAAGGAGGGGGTATAGTCCATGCAAAATTCTTCAAATGAAGGTATCGGGTGGTCTGGGTAATGGGGAAATCCCATCATTGAAGAAGTCAAGTCTGATTTACAAAGCCAACTATAAATTTTTTCCCGATCTAATTCTTGAGCAGGTATTAAGGTAATTATTTTTCCAGTGATTTTCATTTTATTTTATCTTATAATGAAAAAATCACCCGGAGCGCAGCGATCGGGTGTATTGATTTTGTTAGATTGCTTTCCATACTATTTCAAGAATGAACTTAATGAATACCCCTATAAGTCCACCCAGAATTAGCAGCCATATTTTATCAGCATTCTGTTTCCAAAAACCGCCTTCATGCTTTCTTTTCAATATGACAACTCTATGTATATTATCTCTATAAACACCGCTTATTATTGTTGCTAAGACTGGTAACGCAAAGAGAGGAAGTAACAATGAGTACATGCTTATAGCTCTTTCTTTGCTTAATGATAATAATGCGATTAGAAATAAAAATACTACTATGATGATGGAAATATAAAATCCGGGATTAAGTATTATGTAAATCTTTGATATCCGTGATTCAATAATATCTCTTATCTGTGAAAAGATTATAATAGCTACTTTCTTTACATCTGAGTATGAGTTGATAGTGAGCCGATTTTTTTCAAAGGAAATACTCACTGATTCGTGCTCTTCATCTTTTCCTTTTATGTAGAAATAGGTAGGTGCAACACCTCTCTTGTCTATCAATTCGTTTAGCGATTCAAATTCAAATTCATTGTCACTAATATAAGTGGTGTATTCGTATTCATGAAATAAGGATAATATAAGATCGATATCATCACGATAAAGCTTGACACCTGTGTATGTTTTTGACTGTACCGGTGAATCTTGTTTCTTTCTCATGATCGGATAATCTCCTCAATCTAACGCGCGGCTCACTGGGAGCCTGCTTTTTTGGCGATCCAGTGCAGCCGATGGTTAACCCTTGTTTTTATCTTTTCTTAATTTCTTAACTGTAAAATAAATACTAAGCGCAAACATGCAAAAGCCTCCGGCAATAAGGCCATATACTGTGATCAAACCTTGTTCACCTGTAATGGTAATATAGTTTTTGTGATCTACATAATATCCCTTTGTATTTATATCATTTCGCCAACCGAAGCCTATAAACGTGAGCATTATACTCATGAAGTACGAGAAAAATAATGAGGACCATTTTATTCTTTTATCAGTTTTAGATTTAGGATCTGAACTTTGTTGTTGCATTATAAATATCCTTGGAGGGTTAACGCCTGCATAACCGGCTGGCAATGAAGCGCAGCGGAATTGCCAGTCCGAGTTGATGCGGTTGTTAGCCCGTTTTGATAATTTCATGCAGGAACTCATTCCACAAGTCTTCCAGTTTCTTATTATATGTCGCTTGAAGAGCGGTAGAAAACTGTTCACCACTTTCGACGGACAAGAGGAACCGCCTAAACCCAGACTCGTCTATTGTTACCAAATAGCTTATAAACATCATACTTTGACGATAAAACATATGCGGTTCGAGCCCAAAATCGCTGGGTGTTTTTTTGAAGATAAACCCATCACTGTTGTTTGGTACGAAATATTTTCCTGCCCGTATGAACGCAATCGCCTGCTCCTGTGATGTCAGATGCGCACCGCCACCATTGGAAACATACGTCGCCAAGCCCTCCTTGAACCACATTGGAAGTTTGACTGTTTTGTAGATGCCAAGTTGTTGCTGCAAATGTAAATGCGATAATTCATGCGTCAGGTACTTTCGCGCGATTTCATCACCAAATTCAAATATACGAGGTGAGAGAAACAGTTTTGTCAGTACCCCTGCTCGCACATCAGCACCGTAGTATTTTTTAAAACTTTCCCTTGATTCGCAAACATACACATGGACAGGTGCGACAAAATGACGATATTGCTGTTTTTCTACTTGATCAATCGCAGAAGAAAGAAATGATGCAACTTTTTCAGCGTAAACCTCGGCGCCAGGCTCAAACATGACCCGGTTATCTTTTGCATTTGGAATAAAATGCTCAGTTGATCTCAAGGCCGCAGCAGACTGTTGAAGAAGAGAGCAGCCTGTGACCGACAGCACGGCTATGAAGAAAACAACTAGTGATATTATGGAATTTACTTTTCTGTGTGAATCATCATTATTCATAATTTCGATTAATTCTTATCCAGGGCTAACATTGTTTATATGGATCGGTTATAATATTGTAAACGCCGACAGTGCTGTCGGCATAATACTCCAGAAAATATTTACATATTATTGATCTAATACCTTAATATAAAACAATAAACAGCATTTTTTCTGTTTTTACATTGGTGTATTATATGGATCGGCATAATATCCCAGCTGATCTGCTAGAGATTATCGGCAGGACTTCTTACCGCTGCCGGCCCCTTGTTGAGCACATGGGTGTAGATCATCGTCGTTTTTACATCTTTGTGACCTAAAAGCTCCTGGATGGTTCGTGTATCATAACCATTTTCAAGAAGGTGGATAGCAAAATTTGTTTGTGTTTGGATCATCTTCAAGCCCCCTCTGAACGCAGCGTGCGTAAACTTGAATATGAAAGGCAGAAGAATAAAAGCATTACTTCTTTTTCCTGTCAATATTTTTATTTGTCCGCCCCGCACTTTCCATAGGCGAAGTATCAGGGTTCGGTCTTTATGTGAAGCAGGGGCAGCCCCAGATGGCGGCGGCGGGTTTCACCTTTCAGGCGAGTCTCTTCACGCGCGGTGGGTTTACCCCGGCGGCCGCGACCCAGTTTTTCGATCGGATGCGAAGCCCCCAGGTGCAAAGTGTGTTTGCCGAATTTTTTTCCCAGTTCATCCGCGGCAAGATAGAGTTCCTTTATTTTTTCCGCCTGGGGCGGATCGTCAAAGAGCGAATACTGGATGCCGGCCTCCGGCTTAAGGTCAAGAAGAATGACTCCCGTCGCCCGGTAAACTTCATCCGGCCGGAAACAGGCGGCAAAAAGCTCGCGGACCACGCCGGAGAATTCCAGCGGGCAGGCGCAGGGGCGCGTAAGCACGGCTTCGCTTCCCGCCATATCGAAATTGTTTTTTTTCAGAAACACGGCGATTTTGTGCGGAGCCAGCCGGTAACGCCTGGCTTTGATGCAGGCCGACTCCATATTGCGCATGAGGTGCGCGAAGAGGTATTCGGCGTTGTTGGTGGCCGGCGCAAAAGTTTTGGTTTTGCTGATCGAGGCGTAAGAGCTTTTTTCTTCCGCGCTTACCGGATAAACCGACTGGCCGCGCAGTTCCTGCCAGATCTCCACACCCGGCTTGGTAAATTTCGCCCGCACGGTCTTCTCCGGAAGATTCGCAAATTCGAGCGCCGTGTGAATTCTCATCTTGGCCAGATAACTGGTTGTGGCAGGCCCGATCCCCCAGATCTTTTCCACCGGCAGGTTTTGCAGGTACCCGGCAATCTCCCTTCCCCTGATTACCGTCATCCCGGAGGGCTTCAGGTATTTGGAGGCCACCTTGGCGAGCACCTTGGTGATGCTCAGGCCCACGGATACGGTGATGCCCAGTTCTTTTTCGATCTCCCTTTTCATGCCGCCGGCGATTTCCACGTAGGAAGCGTGCAGGGCGCGGCGCATGCCGGTGATGTCGGCAAAAGCTTCGTCAATGGAATATTCCTCCACATCGGGGGTAAAGCGCCGCATGATGGAAAACATCCGCCGGGAAAACAGGCTGTAGGTTTCGTAATCGGATGGAAGGATAATCAAATCCGGGCAGATCTGTCGCGCCCCGGCAAGCGTAACGCCGCGCTTAATGCCCATCTTTTTGGCGGCATAACTCGCGCAGGCGACAATGCCGCGTTCACCGCCGGTTATAAGCGGCTTTCCCCGCAACTCCGGATGAATCGCTTCCTCGCAGGAGGTAAAAAAAGCATCGCCGTCAATATGGACAATGGCCCGCGGCCAGGAAGACAAACTAAATAATTGGTCAGACATTTCCGTTCCCGTTACAACTATTTTATTGCGGACAATTTTCACCACGCCGCACAGGTAATTTTTCAGTGCTGCGGAACATAAGAAGCTGCCGAAAAAGGAATTACGGGCGCCTAATCAAAGTTCTCTTGACTTTCGTGGAATATATGCTATAGAACAATCGTTCTATTGTCAAGGGTTTTAAGGAGAGAATTGAAAAACGGAATATGGAACTTAATAATTTTACCGGATTCCGAACTCGGAGAAAGAGATTCTTCAGCTAAAGCTTCAGAATGACATTGCAACACAATCTCCGAGTCTGGAATTACTGATAAAGAGGTTGTGCAAAGTTCTCTTATCAATTCACTTTTGGGGCTGGCTTTATTGGAAGCGCCTGGTCCGGCGTATTAAACCAAAATTTATCCCACTTAGGCTTCGCCTCGGGGATAATTCGACCATCAAATTTCAGCCTGTGACCTTTAGGTTACTTGTGACCTCGCGTGACCTTCAGGTTACCAGGTTATGCACTTCGCTTCTGAAATTTGGGTCTCATTAAAAAGTTTGACACAATGATAAAAAGAAGCTAGCTTACATAAACTTAACTTGCTGAAATAAGGCAATATTTTTCAGTATTACCGGAAAATTTAGAGGTGGTCGGTTGAACGAAAAAGCAATCAAATTTCTGGCCTGCGGTTTTGGTTTGGGCTTATCGCCCATCGCTCCCGGAACGGCCGGCACGCTTCTTGGCATCCCGATCTGCCTTCTTTGCCTCCCTCTTCCCTGGTTTTTACGTTTGCTGGTTGTGCTTGTTCTTCTGGCCTTATCGATTTATGTTGCCGGACGCGCCGAAGAAATTTACCGGAAAAAAGACGACCAGCGTATTGTTATTGACGAAATCATCGGCTTTCAGGTAACCATGCTGACAGTAACAATTACAGCTACGCATCTTTGCACCGGATTTGTTCTGTTCCGGATATTTGATATTTTAAAGCCTTTTCCGCTTAACAATTTGCAGAAACTGCCGGGTGGATGGGGTATTGTCATGGATGACGTTGGCGCCGGTATTTACGCCGGGGTAGCAATGCTGCTTTTAACATCATTTATGAAGTTTTGATTGCAGATAAATGCGCTCCTTTGTAAAAAGCTTCAGATGCAAGGCGCGCAAAGCATGAGGAATGAGGCGTATTTTTAGTATACGCCGCAATAAGCCTGCACCGGCGAAAGCCGGGGAGGGCTGCAGCGGAACGCAGCAGCTGGACTTTTTACAAAGGAGCAATATGAAAATAGCAATTCTCACAATAGGCAACGAACTTATGAGCGGGCGGACCGCCGATACCAATTCTTCCTTCATTGCCCGGGAAGCCAACCTGCAGGGCTGGCAAGTGGAAGCAATGCTCTCGGTCGGTGATGACTTTGCCGCAATTAAAAGCCGGCTCGATTATCTTCTGCCGCTTGCGGACGTAATCATCTGCACGGGAGGATTGGGGCCCACCACAGACGACATCACCACAGAAGCCATAGCCAGGGCTTTCGGTCGCTCCCTGTTTACGGACGAAAAATCCTTGAACTACATTAAAGATCTATTTGCCCGGCGTAATTTTGCCTGGGTGGAAAACAATACGAAACAGGCCATTTTCCCCGAAGGGGCGGAAATAATTCCCAACACCATGGGCACGGCTCCCGGTTTTGCCCTGAAAGTAAACGCCAAATGGATATTTGTCATTCCCGGTGTACCCCGCGAATCGCAGATAATGTTTCCCCGGGGCGTTATACCTATTTTGCAGCGGGAATTTCCCGAAAAAGAACAGTTCATCGCCAAACAAACCATCAAAACATTCGGACTGGGGGAATCCGCCGTGGATAAGGCTCTGTCTGATGTTGATTTTAATGCTTTGGGTGTAAATATCGGCTTCTATCCGATATTCCCGGAAAACCATATTGTTCTGGTCTCGCGCAAGAAAACTGCGGAAGAAGCACAGGAGAAGCTGAAGCTGGCGGCCAATGAAGTTACCACCCGACTCGGCAAATACATTTTCGCCTACGGGGAAGAAACACTCGAAGCGATAGCCGGAAAATTGCTGAAAGAGAAGAAGCTCACGATTGCGGTTGCGGAATCCTGCACCGGCGGGCTTATCACGAGCCGGCTCACCGATGTTCCGGGAAGCTCGGAATATCTGGAACGCGCGGCGGTGACTTACAGCAACGCCGCCAAAGTAAGCCTGCTTGGCGTTCCGGCTGGAATAATCGAAAAGCACGGCGCGGTCAGCGAAGAGACGGCGCGGCTTATGGCCGAAGGCGTGCGCAAAATGGCGGGAACAAACCTCGGGCTTTCCTCTACGGGGATTGCCGGTCCCGACGGCGGAAGCGCGGAAAAACCGGTCGGCACCGTCTATCTGGCCGTAAGCGACGGGAAAGAGACAATCTGCCGCCGTTACGTCTATAAATGGGATCGCAAGAGAAACAAACTGATCTTTTCCCAGGCAGCGCTCCTCCTGCTCAAAAACTATCTTGAAGGAAAAAGATGATGTCCGAAGAAAAGAACATCCGCGCCTTTCTCGCCGTAGAACCGGCCTCCGAAGTGCTTGCGGCGGTGGAGCGGTTTCAGGGCAAATTAAAAAGGGAAATAAGCGGCTCGGTCAGCTGGACGCGCCCGCAGGGCAACCACCTGACGCTGAAATTTTTCGGCAATATAAGCCTTGCCGATGTGGAAAATATTTCCTCAGCCGTCACAAGGCAGGCGTCGATAACACCGCATCTTTCCCTGAAAATCGGACGGCTCGGAGTTTTTCCAGATTTGAGAAGGCCCCGAGTTCTGTGGGTCGGAACAACGGGGGACGTAGAAAAACTGGTGGCGCTGCAAAAAAGGCTGGATAAGGAATTTGCCGCTATCGGCTTTCCGGCTGAAGAAAGGCCTTTTCGGGCGCATCTGACACTTGCGCGCATCCGGGATGCGCGTACGACGGCGGGAATCGAAGAAGCGATGAAAAAGCACACCGATTTTGCCGCCGGAGAATTTGAGGCGGCGGAACTGATTTTATTTCAGAGCCGTCTCACGCCGCAGGGGGCGATTTACACGAAGCTGAAAACATTTTTGCTGGGCTAGAAAAGAGATATTTTGAAGGCTCCGAGGCGCGGGGCTAATCGAGGAAGAACTCATTAAGGTGCGTAATTAGGTAAGGAATTAGCTGGTATATTATAATGACTGAACAAAACGTCACATTCAATCACTGTGTTTATATGGGAAATATCTGTCCACCGTATATTGACAAATATCTTGCCGACTACGACGCTACGGGCCGCCTGCCCGGATACACCAACTTCAACGGTACAGCAACCGCTTTCGGCTATGACAATGCCAGCCGCCTTACCTCCATTCGAAACGAGGGACAGCGCCCTATTAAATTGATGCGGGAGAAAACAAAAGACAAGGCAACAGGTTGCCCAATCACGATAAAACAGTATTGCAAATACATATCCTCCGCTGGCGGAGGTGTCACGAAGTGACGGAGGTGGATAAACAGGTGGCAAGGAATGTTCCTCCCCCCTGCACCCCCTCCAGAGGGGGAGAAAATTTACTGGATTCCGGGTCGCGTAACCTAAAGGTCACAAGACCGGAATGACTACGATATAAGGTAATAAATTGTCACTTCGAACGCAGGCGCAAAGCCCGGCGCATGTTCGGGAGAAGTCTTAACAGATAAGATGTCTCACACAGGGTTCGACATGACAAAAAGCAAGAGCTGGATTGCCCGCTCGAAGGCGGGCAATGACAAACAAAGACTAAAGAAGCGGTAATGTAAACACCTCTGTCATTCCCTTGCGAATGACAATGAGACGGTAAGTATGCCCCGTACTTGATACGGGGGGAATCCAGGAAAAAAGAATCTGGGTTACCGGAAGCAAAAAGGAAACATTCAAGTATATGAAAAAAGAAGTCACCAAAACAACCAATCACAATTATCGAGCCATGCTTAAGTCAATCGGAGAAGTTATTGCTGAAGCAAGGAAGAAAATTGTAAGAGATATTGATATTACTCAGGCGACAGCTTACTGGCACATTGGCAGAATAATTGTCGAATATGAACAACATGGTGTGTCAAGAGCTGAATATGGAGATGCCCTGATCGCCAACCTTTCGCGCGATATGATTGCTCATTATGGCCGTGGATTTTCAGAGATAAATTTAAGAAATATGCGCAGGTATTATCTGGAGTTTCCCTCCAGAATTCAACAGACACTGTCTGTTAAATCTAAGATTAAAAAGCTTGATCAACAGATAGAGTCTCGTAAATTTGAGCCGCAACTTTCATGGTCAATGTACTGTGAACTCCTGAAAGAAGACAACATGGAGGCACGGGCATTTTATGAAATAGAAGCTAGAGAAAATAAATGGTCTATTCGTGAGCTGAAACGTCAGATGAATTCTATGTTGTACGAACGGTTTGCATTAAGCCACGACAAGAAAAAGGTAATCGCCTTGTCCAAAAAAGGCTTGCTAATAGAAAAACCGGAAGATGCCATTAAAGAACCTTATATTTTGGAATTTCTCGGATTGAAAGAAAACCCGTCATATACTGAAGATCAGCTTGAACAGGCAATTATTGATAAACTTCAATATTTTCTTTTGGAAATGGGTAAAGGCTTTTCATTTGTTGCACGCCAGAAACGCATCACTATCGCCAATAGACATTATTTTATTGATCTCGTATTTTATAACCGTCTCCTTAAATGTTTTGTTTTGATTGATCTTAAGCGCGGAGAATTAGATCATGCTGATGTTGGGCAAATGAATTTTTATCTTAACTATTACAAAGAAAATGAAACCACACCGGATGAAAACCCACCAATAGGCCTTATTCTTTGCGCTAAAAAAGATGAAGTATTCGCTAAATACGTTTTAGGAAGTTTAAATAACAAGGTGTTTGCATCAAAATATAAATTGGCTTTACCCAGTGAAAAGGAAATAGATCATCAACTTAGTATCGAGAAGTTTAAATAAGCAGCAAGGAATGTGCCTCTCCTTGCACCCCCTCCAAAGGGGGAGAAAATTTACTGGATTCCGGCCTGCGTAACCTAAAGGTCACAAGACCGGAATGACTACGATATAAGGGAATAAATTGTCACTTCGAACGCAGGCGCAAAGCCCGGCGCATGTCCGGGAGAAGTCTTAACAGATAAGATGTCTCACACAGGGTTCGACATGACAAGGACTGGATTGCCGGATCGCGTCCGGCAATGACAAAAGAGCTAGATTGCTTGGTGAAAAAGCAGGCGGCAGGGATATCAAAATCAGAGGAAAATGCTCCAACCACTTGTTGGAGAAATAAATGTAACCAAAAATTTTAAAACAATGATTGTTCGCAATTTAAACAAATAACTTTAGGGAGGGAAAATATGTGTGCAGATGTAGATAGATCAAAAGCGGTTGATCTGGCGATCACCCAGATCGAAAGGCAGTTCGGCAAGGGCTCCATCATGAAATTGGGCAGCAGGGAAAGCGTAGCCGATGTCCCTGCTATCTCCACGGGCTCGCTGAGCCTGGACATTGCGCTTGGCACCATGGGCGTTCCCCGCGGCAGAATCGTGGAAATATACGGGCCGGAATCCGGCGGCAAGACGACGCTTGCCCTGCACATTGTAGCCGAAGCTCAAAAACAAAACGGCATTGCGGCATTCATTGATGCCGAACACGCCCTTGATGTCACCTATGCCAAAAAAATCGGCGTCAATACCGATGATCTCCTCATTTCCCAACCGGATACCGGTGAACAGGCATTAGAGATTGCCGAGACTCTGGTTCGGAGCGGCGCGCTGGATATTCTAGTCATTGATTCCGTAGCCGCCCTCGTTCCCAAGGCCGAATTAGAAGGAGAAATGGGCGATGCTCAGATGGGGCTCCAGGCACGCCTCATGTCGCAAGCACTGCGCAAACTTACCGGCAGCATCAGCAAATCCAAAACAACCGTAATTTTTATCAATCAGCTGCGGATGAAAATCGGTGTGTTTTTTGGCAATCCTGAAACGACAACCGGCGGCAATGCTTTGAAGTTTTATGCCTCCCAGCGCCTTGACATCCGCAAAATGACATCGTTAAAAACAGGTCAGGATGTAATTGGTTTCCGTACAAAAGTAAAAGTCGTCAAAAATAAACTGGCGCCTCCTTTCCGGGAAGCGGAATTCGATATCATCTTCGGCGAGGGCATTTCCCGTGAAGGCGACGTTCTGGATCTGGCCTCCGAAAACGGCATTGTGGAAAAAAGCGGTGCCTGGTATTCCTACCAAGGAGACAGAATAGGCCAGGGCCGTGACAACTCTCGAATTTTCCTCAAAGAGAACCCGGATATTATGAAGCAGGTGGAAAACGATGTTAAAGAAAAACTGGGACTGAAGGTTCCCGGTGAGGAAGAAGCTAAGTGATTTACTCATCCCGGCCGCGGCCTCATAAAAGCCGCGGCCGCAAAAATCATTGGAATAACGAAACCTTAGAAGCAAATCCGGAGGAAAACGTCCTGTATTCCTCCCCCCAACCGGGCAATCAGGATGCGGATCGCGCCCGGCAAAAAGCATACCGACTTTTAGCGCTCCGCCCGCACAGCACCGGAGAAATCGAAAGAAAATTGCGGGAAAAAGGATTTTCCGCCGCCGTTATAAAAGAAGTGCTGGAAAAACTTCACGATTTGAAGTATCTGGATGACGTTTCATTTGCATCTCAGTGGGCCAGACATCTAGCCGTGAACAAACTCTGGGGAAACAAAAAAATAATTGCCCAATTGCAGATAAAAGGTGTAGCGGCAAATCTCATTGATGATGCAATTGCTGAGGCGCGCACGGAAATGCCGGAAGAAGAAGCGCTCGCTGCGCTCATCAGAAAAAAAACGGCGGCGGCAAAGAGAAGCGTGCAGGATATAAGGGAAAAGAAAAGAATATTCCAGAGCCTGCTGGGAAGAGGATTTCCGGCAGGACTGATACTGGCTAAACTGGGAAAGATACCGGAGGAAGATTTACATGGCGAAGACGGGCAGTGAAATTCGGGAAAGTTTTTTAAAATATTTCGAAGGAAAAGGACATACAAGAGTGGCAAGCTCCGCTCTTATTCCGAAAGACGATCCGACGTTGATGTTTACCAACGCCGGCATGGTACAGTTCAAAAACGCCTTCCTGGGGCTGGAAAATCGCGGCTATACAAGAGCGGCATCCTGCCAGAAGTGCGTGCGCGCCGGCGGCAAGCACAACGACTTGGAAAACGTGGGTGTTACCGCCCGCCATCATACCTTTTTTGAAATGCTCGGAAATTTCTCCTTCGGCGACTATTTCAAGGAAGAAGCCATCGCCTGGGGCTGGGAATATCTCACCGAAGTAGTCAAACTGCCCAAGGAAAAATTATGGGTAACGGTTTTTGAAAACGACGATGAAGCTTACAATATCTGGCACAAAAAAATGAAAGTTCCCGCGGACCGCATTGTCCGGATGGGCGAAAAAAGCAATTTCTGGATGATGGGAGAAACCGGCCCCTGCGGCCCGTGTTCCGAAATAATCTACGACCAGGGAGAAGGGACAGGCTGCGGCCGGCCCGAATGTGATCTTGATTGCGGCTGCGACCGCTATCTGGAAATCTGGAACCTGGTCTTCACCCAGTTCGACCGCGACGAAAAAGGCAACCTGAATCCCCTGCCCAAACCCAACATCGACACGGGAATGGGGCTCGAGCGGCTCACGGCGGTTATTCAGGGTGTAAAAAGCAACTATGATTGCGACCTTTTTACTCCCATCATCCGCTTCGTGGAAAAAACATCCGGAAAACCTTACGGCAAAAATGCCGAGAATGATGTTTCCATCCGGGTCATTGCCGATCACAGCCGGGCGATAACTTTTTTAATCGGTGACGGCATACTGCCCAGTAATGAAGGGCGCGGTTACGTTTTACGGCGTATCCTGCGCCGGGCGGCGCGTCACGGAAAGCTCCTGGGGCTCAATAAACCTTTTCTCCATCAGTGCGCTGAAATGGTTATGAACATGATGAAGGATGTTTATCCGGATCTTGCCGATAAGGCCTCTTACATTACCAAGGTCATCCTCAACGAAGAGCAACGTTTCATGGAAACGCTCGATGCGGGGCTGCGCATTCTGCAGGAGGAAACGGCGGCGCTCAAAAAAGCCGGCAAAAACGTTCTCCCCGGCTCGCTCGTTTTCAAACTCTACGACACATTCGGGTTCCCCACCGATTTGACGGCGGACATTGTAAAGCGCGACGGTTTTACGCTTGATACGGCAGGCTTCGAATCCGAAATGGAGCAGCAAAGAGAGAGGGCGCGTAGCGCCTGGAAAGGAAGCGGCGAAGAAGCAGTCGCCGAATGCTATCTCAAGGCGTCGAGTTCCGGAGTCGTTACGGAATTTTGCGGCTATGAGGGAGTAACGGAGGCGGAATCCAAAATCGCCGCGATCATCGTCGAAGGAAACACGGCGGATGCCGCCTCGGAAGGTCAGAAGGCCGAAATCGTTGTCGAGACAACGCCCTTCTACGGCGAATCGGGCGGCCAGGTGGGAGACACAGGCTATATTGAAGGTAAAGGATTTATTTTTGATGTGCAGGATACGAAAAAGCCGGTCGATAAATTCTTCGTTCATAAGGGCATCGTTAAAAAAGGAACCGTTAAAACCGGCGATGCCGTTAAATTGATCGTTGACCTGGAAAGAAGAAGGGCTACACAGGCCAACCATTCCGGAACTCACGTTTTGCAGGCGGCGCTCAAAGCAGTGCTGGGCGATCATATCAAACAGTCGGGATCGCTTGTCAATCCGGAGCGGCTGCGGTTCGACTTCACCCATTTCTCCAAAATCACCGATGAAGAAATGCAGAGAATAGAAGAGATAGCCAACGACATCATCCGCAGGAACATCGAAGTCGTCACCACCGTCTGCCCGCTCGAAGAAGCGCTCAAAACCGGCGCCACGGCGGTATTCGACGAAAAGTACGGAGCGACGGTACGAATCGTTAAAATGGGCGAAATGAGCATGGAGCTCTGCGGCGGAACCCACGTTGCCCGCACCGGCGACATCGGACTCTTAAAAGTTTTGCACGAATCGGCGATTGCCGCGGGAGTCCGCAGAATCGAAGCCGCAACAGGCAAGGAAGCATTCCGGCATTTGCAGAAAGCGGAAGAAGAACTAAAGAAAGCCGCTGCGCTCTATAAGGCCAATCCTCTCGAAGTCGCCGACAGGACCGAAAAGGCCCTTAAGCACGCGCGGGAGCTGGAAAAGGAAATCGAAACCCTTAAAGGAAAACTTGCCGCCAAAGACTCCGGCGACCTGCTGAGCCAGGCAAAGAATATAGGCGGAGTGAAAGTGCTCGCCACGGAAGTAGCCATCGCCGATGCCAAAACATTGCGCGACTTCGGCGACAAGCTGCGCGACAAACTCGAATCCGGCATTATACTCCTGGGCGCCAAAACCGGTGAGAAGGCTCTGCTTTTGTGCATGGTCACCAAAGATCTCGCCGGCAAATATTCCGCCGGAAACATCGTCAAGGAGCTTGCTCCCATAGTCGGCGGGAGCGGCGGGGGTCGTCCCGACATGGCCCAGGCCGGAGGAACCAAACCGGAAAATCTGGCACAAGCTATCGGACAGCTGGAAAAAATATTATCGAAATAGCAGAACTAAAAAACTTCGCATAGCTTTGCCGCTTTAACGGCGAGCGTTTCCTGGGACCGTATGAAAATTAAAAAAACCAATTCAGGAATAATTAATCAAAATGCGAATCTCCGTCATCCTGGCCCATCCCGATCCGCAAAGCTTCAATGCCGCCATTGCCCGTACCGCCGTTCAAGCAATAAAAGCCAACGGACACAGCGTCTTTTTTCACGATCTCTACCGGGAGAAATTCGATCCGCTGCTTCATCAAGACGAAATCCCGGAAGATGCCCCTCTGGCGGCGGAAATAAAAACTCACTGCGCGGAAATTGCCGCAGCGGATGGAATAATAATCGTTCATCCCAACTGGTGGGGAGAGCCCCCGGCGATATTGAAAGGCTGGGTAGACCGGGTAATCCGTCCGGGTGTTGCTTACAAGTTTTTGGAAGGCGACAAAGGCGAAGGTATCCCGCAGGGTCTCCTTAAAGCCAAAGCGGCGCTTGTTTTCAACACTTCCAATACGCAAACCGAAAGAGAGAAAAACGTTTTCGGCGATCCGCTGGAAACAATCTGGAAAAACTGCATTTTCAGCCTGTGCGGCGTTGCCGGTTTTCATCGCCGGATATTTAATGTAGTTGTCACCAGCACGGAGGCCGACCGCAAAAACTGGCTTGCTATCGTAGGCAATGACATCAACAGATTTTTCCCGGGGAATCGCCGTAAATGAAAGAGAAAATAAAAAACCTTAATCTGCGCAATGAATTCTACACCGACGAGGGCTGTTACATAATCGAAGTATCGAACACATCATCCGATCCCGGCCTTTCGATCGCCCGGGCAAGAGTGGAACCTGGCATTACGACGAAATGGCACCGCCTCCACGGCATAACCGAACGCTATTACATTCTGGAAGGCATAGGAATCATGGAAGCGGGAAATCTGCCGATGCAGGAAGTAAAGCCCGGAGATGTCATTCTTATTCCGCCCATGTGCCGCCAGAGAATCACCAACGTCGGACTCACCGATCTGATATTTCTGGCCATCTGCACTCCCCGTTTTCGTCCGGAGCTCTACGAAGATATCGATAGCCCGGAACCGTAAGGCATATCGAAAAAGCAATCTTCGGATGGAGACTCCCCCGGACATAAGTCGGTTGCCTGCCGGCTTGGCCATTAACAAACCGGCTCTTTTCATTGCTCATCCTTAAATTTTTTACTCTCAGCTTTGCAAAGCCTCTCTCTTATGATATGAAGCGACCGCGTTTTTCGTACCCGAAACATTTGGCCGTTCGGAAAATACTACGACCGGAATTAAAAACAATTTTTTATTTTTATATCAGCAGGTCAATATGGAATTTAAAAATCTTTACACCGCTTACCGTACGGTTTGTCAAAAATATGCGGACAATATTCTTTTTAAAAATCAGGGAATTACTTTTGCCGAAGCCTGGGAAAAAGCCGAAGGACGCGCTCTTTTCCTGAAAAAAAAGGGTTACAGGAAAGGCGACATTATCGCTATCCTCGCCGGAACTTCATCCGATTGGTGCCTCACGTATATGGCCGTAACCGCAATCGGTGCCATAGCTCTTCCACTCGATACCAATCTGACACCGGATCAGTACCGCAAAATGCTGCAAACTGTGGACGCCCGGGCGGTGTTCGTCTCCGCTCCCTTTAAAAACATCTTTTCCGGTATCGCCGTCTACGAAGTGGAAGCAGACTACACACAAGACGGAAACGAACATCTGGAAGAGACACCGGCTGATAAAAACGACATTGCCTCGCTGCTGTTTACTTCCGGCACCACCGGCAATCCGAAAATTGTTTCTCTTACCCAGGGCAATGTTCTCCATGTTGCACTTGTTTGTACAAAGCTTGAAGAGTACACGGAAAAGGACATGACGCTCGCCATGCTGCCGCTCTATCACGTCTATGCTTTTGAATCCACTTTCATGGCCCCGCTCCTCACGGGCGGTTCCATAGTTTTTCAAACATCTCTGAAAGGCCCCGATATTATCCGCACGCTGGGAGAAAATAAAATCACCATCTTCCCTGCTGCACCCCAGATGTGGGAGCTGTTTTTTGACGCCCTTATCGCCAAAATCAAAGCGCAATCAATGGCCAAATACCGCATCTTTATGTTCTTTTTAAAAGCGGCGCCGTTTCTTAAGGCCTGCGGATTCGATTTTCTCGTGCAGAAAATTTTTCAACCGGTACATGATGTCTTCGGCCGGCAGATGCGGTTTTTCATCAGCGGCGGCGCCCCTCTGAAAAAAGAATATTTCACCTATTACCGGCGGATGGGTTTTTACATCATGGAAGGGTACGGGCTGACTGAAACGACCGGGCCGATTGCCATTCCCTACTATAAAGAAGCAAAAGCCGGAGCCGTGGGCCCACCGATTCCCGGAAATGAAGTAAAAATCAAAAATGTCAATGCCGACGGCATAGGAGAAATATGGCTTAAAGGTGAAGCCGTAATGGCCGGATATTTCAAAAACGATGATGCCAACCGCAAAGCCTTCGATGAGGAAAGATTTTTCAATACACAGGATCTGGGATTTGTTGATTCCGACGGACACATCCATATAACCGGCCGCGAAAAAAACGTAATCGTGCTGGATTCGGGCAAAAATGTTTACCCGGAAGAGCTGGAATTGTATTTTCGTTCATCATCGCTCATAGCGGAGATAGCCGTTTTCGGCCGAAAGATCGAAGGCCGGGAAACCGTCTATGCCGTAATTGTTCCGTCGATCAAAGGTGCCGGAAGCTATGAAGCTGTCCGCGACGCAGTAAATGAACTGAACCGGAA
>MVRV01000025.1 GCA_002068015.1 Smithella sp. PtaU1.Bin162 | reverse complement strand
CCAAGAAAACTGTTCCCGCTTTTCGCCGTCTCCAGGTAACCGGGTGTTTTATCACCGCCAATATCAAGCGTGCGAAAGGTTACGATGCCGGAGGGCGCCCCCTCCGTCAGCATTTTGTAAATAAAGTATTGTTCCTCTTCGGTCGGAAAGTTCTTACGGATAATGAATGGAAACTCCGAACGGTATAATCCGATGCCGTCGCAGGGAATCTGTTTTAAAATGCCCAGATCCTTGATCAAATTAATATTCGCCATCAGTTGAATACGGACTCCGTCTTTCGTTTCAGTTAAAGGTTTCATGGCCGGTGGTATTTTGACGTTGGCCGACTCATCGATCTTATCCCGGAATTCCCGGATGACGTCTTTGGACGGATTAATAAAGATGTTGCCAATTTCTGCGTCGATTAAAATTGAATCGCCGTCGGAAATGTTACTGGTTTGCGGATCATTGACTATGACCATTGGAATTTGAAGGGAACGGGCCAGAATAGCGACGTGCGAGGCGACACCTCCGCTTAAAAGCACGATGCCCTTCACGCCTTCGGCTGAAAGCTTCAGCAGATCGGATGGATAAAGGTCACTTGCTATGACGATACGTTTGCGCAAAGGCGGCAGTTTGGCCTCTTTCACAGCCAGATTTCGAATGATGCGGGTGGCAAGATCTTCAATATCGTGTGCTTTTTCCCTAATGTAAGGCTCGGTGCTTCCCCGAAAGATGGCAATATACTTCTGCGCTACGGCAATGACCGCTTCCGGCGCATTCTTGCCCTTCTGCATCAGTGCATTCATGGCCGACAGGAAACTCTGATCCTTGAAAATCAGCAGATGTGCCGTAAATATCATGGAGGCGGCATCGCTGAGTTTTTCCTCAACCGAATTTTGCAGGGCTTCGAGCTCGTTTTCCGTTTTTCTTAGAGCGTTCTTCAGGATGGTCAAATTGTACTTTCGATCAAAGGTCTGCCGCGCCAGTTCCTGAAACCTCTCCACACCTAAAGCCAGCACCGCTTTTGCATAGGCATATCCGCGCGAGGCGGGTTTTCCCTTGAGAAATACCGAATTGAGACGTATCTTCACGCCCTTTCTCGCCTCAACCGACGTACCATGCTGCAGCATTTGGATGACCTTAATGTTCTCCATAACCGTTGCAAGCTGTGAGGCTACAATCTGAAGTGCCTTCAGATCATTGTTATCAAACGGATGATTTGTTTGACGCTGAAGAGTCATGACACCCAGCGGACCTGCGCCGCAATCGATCGGCACCGACAGAAACGACTTGTAATTCTCTTCGCCGCTTTTTTTGAAATAGCGGAATTTGGGATGGGTAAATCCGTCGTTGAGCAGCGCCGGTTCATTTTGCTCAAAGACGGTTCCGGCAATTCCTTCACCGCTTTTAAGTTTGATCTTCCCGACCACGCCTTCTTTAAGACCCGTATTAGCCCGCATAACGAGTGCTTTTTTTGCGTCATCGAATATAAAAATGGAACAGACATCGGCTTTCATGTGGCAGGCAACCATGACGACAATTTTGTTAAGCAGGCTTTCAATGGTGGTACTGTCTTTGAAAGCCCAGTTGAGTTGACCGATTTCCAGAAGCAAGTTTAAATGATCCGTGACCGGCGATTTTTCTTTCCGTGATTTCATATTCATGATTTTTCTCTGCCTCATTATTTTTAAATACTTTATAATAATTATGATAATACCATTATTATTGAACTTGAGAAACAGCAATATAAGCGCGTTCCAAAAACTGTACCAGCTGTATATCACATCCCGGCACTTCACTATTTCCGATTGATCTTTAACTTTAACCCGTCACGTCTGTATATATTGCTGATATTACCGGATCATTGTTTCTACTGATCGGTTCAATTCCCATGCACTCCGCCGGTTTATTCGCAAATTCCGATATTCAGCGATTATATTTCCTTAACCTTGTTTAACCTTCACTGGTTTAGAAACCCTCAGCGGAATTGAAGTGTATAAAAGCACGAAGAAGTTCCCGGTAACATTTACTTGAGTTATTTTAGT
The DNA here is from genome assembly GCA_002068015.1 of Smithella sp. PtaU1.Bin162. Lineage (GTDB taxonomy): Bacteria > Desulfobacterota > Syntrophia > Syntrophales > Smithellaceae > MVRV01. The sequence continues at coordinate 29,740 of MVRV01000025.1, read as the reverse complement.
CACTGTGCAAAATTACCAAAATTAAATTTGAAAAAAAATGATTTATTTGCGTTGACCCTAAAATGAGAAAAATACTTCTAAGCAATGTATTAATATTTCTGCTCCTGTCCTGTTTCATTCAGGGCGTATATGCTGCCGATGTCAAACCTGCCCTGGCGGTTATGGATTTTGAAAGCATAGGTTCTGAAGGACATCTCGGTAAGGCTGTTGCCGAAATTATAAGAACAGAGTTAATCAGCACTGGTCAATTCATAGTATTGGAAAGGTCGCAGCTCGACAAAGCATTATCCGAGCAGAAATTGCAGAAATCCGGTCTTATCGACAATAAAAGCGTTGTAGAACTTGGGAAATTGCTCGGCGCTAATTATATCATCATAGGTTCCGTCGTAAAAATGGGAACCGCATATACGATAAACGCAAGGATGATTGATATAAAGACGGGTGCGGCAACTCTAGGAAAGAATGTTACAGGAAACGATCTGAATTTACTGGCCAGCCTCAGTCACGACCTTTTGGAAAGTCTTTTTGGATCAAACATTCAACCAAGGTTTTCGCTGATTTTTGAAGAGCATTTCAAAAACAATATACACGGCTGGTATCTCGTAAATGATCAGGATAAGCGTTTTGATATAGATAACGGACAATATATTATTGAATCAAAAAGAGGTGGATACTGGATTTCCAGCCGAAAAATTTTATTAAACCAGTCCTCTGACTTTAAAATATACATGACTGTTAAAAAAATATCAGGCACAGATGATTATGGATTCGGGTTGAGCTGGGGTGGTAAAAATTTAAACACCTATTATATATTTGTGATTACCGGCAGCGGTTATTTTATCCATGAACGGATTGAGGAGGGCAAAGCAGAACGCATATTGGCTAAGGCTGATGACTCGATCAATAAAGGAACAGGTTCTTCAAACGTTCTTTCATTACAGAAAGTTGGCAAGCAATTAGAATTTTATATCAATAACAAGCTTGTAGGCAAAACAGCTTTTTCCTCGTTCTTCGGCGATTATTTGGGATGTATAATTTATTCCGGGAATGATAAAATTTCCATAGGATTTACTGATATATATGTTTATGGACAATAAATAATATTCTTTAACCTTATGACGTTTGCGCCCCGCACCGGATTTAAAAGTCTGTCTGATTAATTTTGTATATATAGTCGTCCCTGAAAAAATCGTTTTTTCTAAAAAACATGAGCGGAGGTCATGTAAAAATTTGTTTCGCTCATATTGAATCCGGTCAAATGACCAAAATATCTCCCAAAAAGCCATCAGAAAAAAAACAAAAAGAAAACTCTGATGAGCTTTCTCAGATTAAAACAACATCCGGACAGAATCGCATTCATCCGATCACCGTCTTTTCCTTGGAGATGATTCCGTTCCAACCGATGATTTGATTTCTAAGGAAGCTCAAGATAGTGGAGTTAAAAATAATGGACTGTTCTATATTAACAAAATGGGCTGCATCAGGAATTACCTTGAGCCTGGATAATGCAATTTGTTCCTTAATAAATTCTGCTGCCGAAACAGGTGTGCCCTGATCCTGTTCGCCGACAACAACAAGTGTCGGGGTCGAGATGCGGCGGATAGTTTTACGTAAGTCCAGATTTCTGATAGCGCTGCAGCCGCCACAGTATCCTTCTACGGATGTATTTACGATCGTTCTGCGGATTTCTTCAACATCTTCCTGCAGACGCTCTTGACCGGATTTTGTAAACCAGCGGTCAATTGTCGCATCTACCAGAACCGCCATCCCGTTTTTTCGGACTATTTCTATTCGTTCATCCCACATTTTAGGAAAAGGCGTGTAAGATGCCGTGTCACAAAGGATCAAAGAATTCAGGCGAGCACCGTAGCAGGCACCCAACATCTGGCCGACCATTCCACCCAGAGAAAGGCCACAGAAATGGACTTTTTCCAAACCAAGAAAATCCATCAATTTCAAAGCATCCAAAGAAAGCATTTCAATCGAATAGGGGCCAGGCGGTGCTGCAGATTGCCCATGACCGCGATTATCGTAACGAAGCACTCTGTATCCGGCTTCAGTCAATAATGGAATCTGATATTTCCACATACTGAGGTCAGCAGCCAGCGAATTCGAGAGCATAATGACCTCCCCATTCACAGGCCCGTCATATCTGTAGTTAATCATTGTTCCGTCTACATCTGCCAGTGGCATTCCAACCTCAAGCTTCTGAAATAATGTGCCGAAAAGATTATTTTCATAAATCGGATCCCGGGAAACGGAGTGTTCTTGGATTTCTCCCTTCCCCGGCTTTCCTTTTGACAATTCGGAAAGCACCAAAACCAGAGATGTAAATTTTCGCCTTCTTCTTTCATTTCGTTTTCATAAAATCTCTTTAATTACAGGTAAAATCAACTATCGTTGATACAAGAGAATTCTTATTCGTGATGGTTTACCTCACCAGAATGGGAAATGCCTGCGTCAATGCGGCAAATATAAAATGCACTCCCATAGCTACAATAAAAATCTGAAGAACGCGGCCTATCGCTACGGCTCCGACCTTACCCATGAGCCTGAGTAATCTATCCGACCAGTGCAATACGGCCATGACAAAAACAAAGGCCACGGCGCTGGTGGCAACACCGTAAAGACTGCCGTGTTGATCCACAATCAGCATGACGGTAACGATACTGCCGGGACCAACCAGCAAGGGAAATGCAATGGGGGTTACCGCCAAAGTGATTTCCCGTTCGGATACCGTACCCGACCCTCCGGCGTCTGCGGCATGAGGCGTTTGTCTCGTCCTGGCCATAATATTATAGACACCAATAACGACGAGCAATAATCCGCCCCCGAAGGTAAATTCAGCAATAGAGATATGAAAAACATCACGCATGACATACTTGCCGACAACCGCAAAAGCCGAAATGATGCAGAAGGCAACCAATCCGGCCAAGTGAAACACCCTGCGTTTTTCATTATCGGGTACTTCTTCAGCCAGGCCGGCAAATAACGGCAGATTGCCAAGGGGATTGACGATAACAAAGATGCTGAGTACGGCCTCGGCAAAACCGGAAATATCCAAAATACTCATAATCACTCCTTATTCCTGTTTTTCCAACACTCCTTGGGAATGATGAAAGCTGTTACTCGGAACATTTACCGGTTAACAATGTCACTATTTCTTTCCCTCAGCCAGGTCCTGTGCCGAAAAACAAGCTGTGTTGGGTTGTGTCCTCCATAATTTAACTAACGTTGCTATGTTCGCCGTTTTATCACGATACTTCAATTTTATATACTCAAGCCACATTGTCTCCAATTGTTCCAAAGTGGTTCCAAATACTTCTTCCCAGGGACGAGGCTTATTTTTCGACAGTCGATAAAATTGTTTCATTTTATTCGTACCATAATTGTTAATCAAGAACTCGCCGAAGGAACCAGCCTCCAGATAACAAGTATGTTGTTTCACCCGATCCTTAACCCTAGGCGCATTAGCAACAATCTCCTTACCCCAGTCGCTTTGGTCCGGACCCATTTCTGCTAAAGAAATATAAGAACCTGCCTGCAACAAGGCCATGACCCACTCGTCTTTATTAAAACCGCACATAGGAAAAGACAAGGGATTCCCGAAACGCGTTTCTGAAGCTTCACCCATCATATTACGGATCAGTATATCGGGATTAGGAAATAGCGCAGTCGTCAATTTGTGCGCTAACTGATGAGGATATTCATTGCCGCCGAATACTCTGACAACCCGAACCATTTTATTATTCTCTTTTCTACGAAAGAAAAAAGACGACGCTACATCCGCCTGCAGTGGACGATCATATTCAACAATAATTTTCCCTAACTCTTCGATCTTTGGATCTGCCGACCAGAACTTCAGCACTTCCGCCAGAGTTGAATCCGTCTTGGAAACAATCTTCTCGAACCTTTCCGGTGGAATATTCCCGGTAACATCTCTGACAATCAGGCGTTCGGTTTCCACGGTTGTGCCGATTGCCGGAATGCACAAAAGCACAAAACTGAATGCCATCCATAGTAATATTTTTTTCGACATTGCCAAATCCCTCTTGAAACGGATAAAAAACATAACATACCTCTACTTAATATGCATTACGAATTAAAATCCGGTAGGCATACTAATGATAATCTGCTTCTTCAGCAAATAATTTTTTTCACCCGGTTTTAGAAACCATCAGCATATTTTAAGTCTGAACATTATGTTTTTTTGACATTTTTTCTCTGCTTTTGGTTGTAACGAATTTTTGCACGTAATCTTTGGCAGAGAAATTAACAGGCCAAGACAAAAAAACAACAATTGATGGTATTTTTGAAAAACTTCGTATAAAAAAAGAAATATTTTCATCTGTAGCATGGAGAAAAACCTTTATTCGGCTCAGTCTATACCACCACTATATATTTGTTCGGGCAAGTTTTTCCGGGGAAAAAACTGATGAAAGATATTCTAACCGCTAAAACAGAAAAAGAGACATTGAGCATCGGAGTTCTGTTGGCAGTGAGCCTGATCTTTTTTCTGCCGTACACTCTTTACGCTCAAACCCTGACCCCCTTCGTCCCGAATGACCCCTATTTCAACTACAGCAGCACTGCAACACTGAAAAATTACCCCGGCCAATGGCATCTGCAGAATCGGACGCCGGCCGAAGGGATCGGCGGTATTAAAGGTACGGGCATCGATGCAAAACTCAATGACGCCTGGAAACTCGGATATACCGGCAAAGGAGTGGTCATCGGGATCGTGGACGACGGTGTGGAAGGAACCCACGAGGACATCAAAGGTAACTATAATAAAGATTGGAGCCGCAATTTCAGTTCGGACCAGACCATCGCGGATGCCTCTCAAGGCCCCATCGACCAAGACGATAACCATGGGCAGTCCGTGGCCGGAGTAGCGGCAGCCCGCGGCGGCAACGGTATCGGCGGGACAGGCGCCGCACCTTACGCAACTCTCGTCGGACTTAATCCGTATCCGGGGAAGGAGAATACGAACGACGACATCAGAAAATTATACGTTCAGGCCTATTACTGGCAAAGCGGCGTGGACTCATCTACGGGAAAAATCACGTCTTCGCCCAAAATTCACATCATGAACCACAGCTATGGTCAGACCACACCCTGGAACCTGGTCGACGATCTTCACGGCTCCAATATCACAGCAGCACTGAACAGAACAGCCTCCAACGGCATTATCCACGTGTGGTCGGCGGGAAACGAAAGGGGCAAGGCTAATGAAGATACGGCCAAAGACAGCGTCCTGAATAACCGCAACGTGATTCCCGTAGCCGCTCTGGGCAGCGACGGCAAATACAGCAGTTACAGCAATTACGGCTACAATGTGTTCGTTACGGCTCCGTCTTCCAGCAATACAGGCTTCGGAATAACAACAACCGACCGCACCGGCAAGAATTCCGGTTATAACCTTTACTCCGCCGAAAATCCTAAAGGCGACCAATCCGACACATTTCCCGATTATAACTACACCAGCACTTTTGGCGGCACATCCTCTTCTGCTCCCCTGGTTTCCGGCATCCTGGCCCTCGGCAAGGAGGCCAACGCCTTGATGGACGTGCGTATGGCCAAGCACGTGCTTGTACAGACAAGTACCAAAGTAGATACCAATGACAATGAGTGGATTGAAAACGGGGCGGGTAAATGGTTCAATCCCAACTACGGTTTCGGCCTTATCGACGCCGGGAAATTCGTCGAGAGGGTAAAGACGGTCATGGGCGTAACCGATCAAACTTCCGCTTCCTCCGGGACACAGACAGTCAACAAACCGATCGGGTATTATGACGGCAACACCAATAAGGGAACAACCGCGCAGTTCACTTTTACCACGAACGAATTACCGGCTGCGCTCCGGCAGCCGCTGGAAGGTGTTGAAGTGACCCTCAATTTCACTCATTCCAGCCGCGGCAACCTGACAGCAGGCGTAGCATCCCCTTACAGCACGGCAAGCGGTTTGTTTTATTCGACAAAAGACTTAACCGATAGTGAGAAGGATAAGGCAAGCGTCACCAATTTCGAATGGACATTCCTCACCAATGCCTTCTGGGGGGAAGACCCTCTGGGAGGGAGCGACAAAACTTCCGGCAAATGGACTGTCTTCATGGGCGACGAAGTAAGCCCAACCAGCCTCGGGACATGGAACAGTTATAATCTCACCCTGCTCATGGGTAAGCTGATATTTAAAAAGGCAGGCACCACCACCCAGACGGAGGATATTAAAGCCAGGAGTATTGCTTTGAACAATCCCGGCAGTCTTTTTATCAATCCGGCCGGATTGGATCTCGAAGTCAGTGAAAAAATTCAAGTTACCGGCGGTGAGCTGAACATCAACGGACGCGCCAAACTGGCGCGCCCCGCTGACAACGAAGACCCGGAAGACGGGTGGTTTCTCCTTGACGGCGGCATTGTCAGCGGCGCCGGAATCATCGACGCGCCTTATGGATTTTATCATCTCAGCGGCGATTTGAAACCCGGCAACTCGATCGGCACTCTTACCATAAACGGAGATTATACCCAGGATAGACAGGGAAAGCTGATCATCGAAGTGGCCTCACCGGCGAGTAACGATCTTCTCGCGGTAAACGGGGCGGCTGACCTGGACGGGATTCTTGAGACCTCATGGGTAGGCGGTTATATTCCCGCAGTAAAAGCAAAATTCGGAACCATTCTCACCGCCTCATCGGGTGTAACGGGAGAGTTCTCCTCTCTTGTTACAAACATCACCCCGACGCTTGTTTTTAAACCAAAGTACGACATTCTCAATCAGGTGTACCTCGAGGTTGCGCGGGACTATGTCAACACCAGGCTGTTTTCCTCCCTGTCGCCAAACCAGCGGGCGGCCGCATCCATGCTAAACTCTGTAGGGAATACGGCCAGCGGTGATCTCGATGCGGTTTTGGAAAAGATCGACATTCTGCCGGATAATTCCCAGGTTGCCTCAGCCCTGGACCAGATATCCCCCCGGGGCGACCAGGGACAGACGACCATGACCTTCAGCGGGATAACTATGCAGACCGGAAACGCGAGCGGCCGTCTGAGCGACTTGCGCCGCGGCGCCACAGGCGTCAACATCCAGAGCTTGACCTTGAAGATCGAACAAGACCCGGAGCTCAGCCGCTACGGGAAACCGATTGTTGTGGCCTACAACACCGAAGGCCTGCCGGCCGGCGATTTCTTTAAGGCACCCATCAGCCGAAATCTGGGTTTTTTTATCCGGGGAAACGGCACATTCGGAGATTTGAAAACGGCTTCCGCAAACAGTTTTCATAATTACGGAATCACCTTCGGCGGCGACTACCGCTTCTCGCAAAATTTTGCAGCAGGCATCATGGGAGGTTACAACCGGGGCAAAGCGGATCTGGATTCCGCAGGCAGCCGCGTAACGACGGCGACTTTCAACGTCGGGGCTTACGCAACCTATTACAATCAGGGATTTTATCTCGACAGTCAGATCGGTTACGGCTGGAATGCGGCCGACAAGGACAGGAGGATCGTGTTTCCGGGAGTCAACCGTACAGCCGTCTCAGACCAAAGGGGGCGTCTTTTGACTTTTGCCGGGGGAACAGGATTCGATATCCCTTTTAGCAGCAACTGGTTGTTCACTCCCATGCTCTCCCTGGAATATATCCGGCTGGCAACGGAAGATTACACCGAGTCCGGAGCGGACGCATTGAACCTGACAGTGGAGGGACAAAGCACAAAACTATTTCAGGGACATATCGGAGGAAGCCTGTCCTATGTCTGGAAGACCGGCAACGTAACGCTGACTCCGCGTATTTGGGCCATGTACGGCCATGAGTTCGATGGAAACGCTCAGGCAAGTGTTACTGCCAGGCTGGCGATGGGCAGCTCGTCTTTTACGACCGCAGTCGCTTCACCCGACCGGGACTTCCTTACCCTGGGTGCACAGGCGGTTTTGACCCTGCCGCGGGAAAAATACCTGTACATCAGCATAAGCGGACAAACGGGGCAAAGCAATTATTCCGCCGTCAATGCCGGTTTGGGCTTCCGAATGACTTTCTGATTCCGGAACCGGTAAGATAAGAATTTTTCACAATGGCAAATTCATTCCGTCAGATGTTTATTAGCGGAAAATTACAAAATCAGCAGTCCTAAATAATAGTACGGCTCCTTGGGACGGCAGGACCATTTACATACGTCCTTCCATCGTTTCCCTTTGTGCCTTGATCCCAGATTTATTGTCTATATTTACAGCTTATTACTCCTGCGCCAGAGTCCCATTTTTTCCGCCTCTTTAATCAGGTCTTCTCTGAAATCGGGATGAGCTATGCTGATGAGCATTTCTGCCTTACCCCAGGTATTCTGTCCTTTAAGGTTTATCATTCCATATTCAGTACAGACATAATTCACGGCTGATTTAGGTGTGGTTACCGTAGCTCCGGTTGGAAGAGTAGCCAGTATTTTCGAGCCGATCGATCCGTCTTTTTTCTTATAGGTTGACGGACAGCAGATAATGGATTTTCCACCTTTCGAGCGGTATGCGCCGAACACGAAATCCAGTTGTCCGCCTGTACCGGAAATGGAACGAGGCCCAATGGACTCCGAATTCATCTGCCCCTGCAGGTCTATTTCCAGACAGGCCTGAATACTCATGAAGTTATCAATCTGTCCTATAACGTTAATGTTATTTGTGTAGTCTACCGGGGCAATAATCAAATCATCGCATTCCCTTACGAAATCATACATTTCCCGGCTTCCTGCAGCAAAGGTTGTAACCATCTTTCCTTTATCGATATTTTTACGGCGGCAATTAATATTGCCTTTATTATACAGATTCATCAAGCCGTCGGTAAACATCTCGGTATGAACCCCCAGATCTTTCAGTCCCATTTCACTGATTATCTGAATAACCGCCTGGGATACATTGCCGACACCGATCTGGAAACAATTGCCGTCTACCAGTTCGCGGGCAACATAACGGGCTATTTTCTTATCGAGTTCACCGGGAACGGGGTCCGGGAAAAAGACATACTCGTAGGACTTCCCTTCATCGATTATATAGTCGATTTCTGAAATATGTACCCGGGATTCCGGATGAACATTTTTCGGCGGAAAAAGGCCGTGATCTATTTCCGCGATAAAGCATCCGGCACTGTCGACGGCGGCTTTTTGCGAGACCGAAGACATCCCGAAACTAAAATATCCATCTTCGTCCATAGGTGCCACCCGGAAAGAACACACATCGTTTTTAACATGCCCGTGTCTGTAAATAGCGGGTATTTCGTACAAAGTATTTGCAATTAAAGCAATGTTGTTCGGATGCGGATCCCGCCTTGTCATCGCATCATGAAACCAGGTTTCATAATGAAAAGATACTCCGCCCGGGTCGGCTTTCATTGTCTCATAGTAAGGATGGAAAGCGATTATGGTTCTTATTGTTACATCTTTAAGCTCACCTACTCTTTTTGCCAGTGCGGAATCCAGAGCCCTCCCCGCCGAACTGTATCCGTATAAGTCAACCGTATAACCTGATTTCACCATGCCCGCCGCCTCGGCAGGGGTTATTAATTTACTTTGATATTCCGCTTTGAACTTTGTCATAAAATTAACCTCTCTTTTCATATAATTCGGGATCAAATAAGGCCGGCTGCAATAACTAGTTCACCACGCCATCCCGCATTTTTGCTGTGCTTGCCTCAATACTTCTTTCAGTTGTCTTATGCCGGGTGCGACCGAAAATAAAAACCGGAAATACACAGCCGTGCAATGCTCCAATTCCAATCCGCATCAAGATTTTCATTCGCGGGGAGAATCGCAGGTTATCCTTATTGCTTTGATAAGAACTTCCCTTTTGCGTGGGGCAGTATAGGAAACGCGATCTTGCCTGTCAACAAAATATTGCCACTGTGGCCGCTTGCGATAAGGCAACCCCAAAACTGCGATAACTCATTTCTCAAAGTCTTACGGCATAAATTACGACCATACACGAAGATAAAAAAACGGCAGATATTTTACCTTACCTGCCGTTCAAGCTTTATTGAATGATTGTTGCATTAATGTTTATGTTCCGATGATTTTGTTTCCTCCTTTGCCTTCTCCTCAGGCAAAACTTTTTTATCGGAAGAAGAATCGGAATTCATATTCATCATTGGACATTCCATTTTATCCGGCATCGCATCGATCTTTTTAACCAAATTTGAAATTTCTTCTTTGATCTTTACCTTTTCTTTGGAAGAAGCAGTGAGACTGCGTTGCTGAAGTTGAAGAATATTTATTAGTAATACTTTAATATCTTTATTCCGCTTCATCATTGGGCATTCCATCGTCATACTCTTATCACTCTTTTTACACGGAGGGACAAAGACCGTTTTTGCAGGTGAAGCTGGGTCGGTTGATTTTTCATCTCCGGCATAGGCAAAGCCTACGGAAACAATTAATGTTAAAATAACAAGTATCGGAGTAAGTCTTTTCATTATTCTCTCCTCTCTTTTTATATTGATTGAAGTTGACCATAAATATTGCCGATTGTCAATTCAACTCATCCCTAATGTTAGGAGCAAATAGAAGAGTCCGCGTTTTTGCTATTGACACAACCCGTAATGGCGTATAAATTGCCCTTAATACAGGGGCTTGGAAAAATTCCTAAATCTTTAAAAGGAGGTTCACTGATTATGAAAAAAATGTTCGCTATTTTTATTGCTATGCTTTTCGTTGTTTCTTTATCTTTTGCAGTCTCAGGTTGCAAAAAATCGGAAGAAGCTGCGACAAAAGTAAAAGAAGCCACCAAGGAAGCAGCAACTGATGTGAAAGATGCTACAAAAGATGCTGCCGCTAAAGTAAAGGACGCCACAAAAGAAGCGGCTACTGATGTGAAAGATGCAACAAAAGAAGCTGCGGCTAAAATAAAGGATGCCACAAAAGAAACTGTTACTGAAGTAAAAGATGCGACAACTAAACTTAAAGACGCAGCAAAAGAAGCTACAAAATAATTTTTTTTAATAAAGTCGGACAAATTAATCGGACATTTATAAAAGGAATGTCCGATTTTTTTATCTCCGGCTATTCCATTGTTTCAGGGCGAATGTATTAAGCAAATATAAACCGTTACGATAAAAAGTATTTTAACGAAAAATAAATGATCGCGGAGATAATTGCTGAAATCGGAATAGTTAAAATCCATGCCCAGATAATATGTCCGGCAACTCCCCAGCGCACGGCGGAAAGTCTTTTCGTAGCACCGACACCGACAATAGCACCGGTTATGGTGTGAGTCGTACTGACAGGTATCCCGGCAATAGATGCACCAATAATGGAACAGGCAGCCGCAGTTTCAGCACTGAAACCACCAATAGGCTGTAAGGCAGTAATCTTTGTACCCATTGTTTTCACTATACGCCATCCGCCAAACATGGTTCCCAGAGAAATCACCGTATAGCAGGCAATTATAACCCACAAGGGAATATAAAAAGTATTGCCCAGAAGCCCTTTGCTGAAGAGAGCCATCGCAATGATCCCCATCGTTTTTTGAGCATCATTCATACCATGCCCCAGTGAATATACCGCAGCGGAAACAAGCTGCAATTTCCTGTAGAGTTTATCCGAACGAGCCATATTTGAATACCGGTTTAAATTCAAAGATATAACCATAAAAATAAAACCTAAAATCATACCGATAACAGGAGAAATAACGATGAAAACAGTTGTTTTCAAAATTCCAGACCATATCAGGGTATTGGTCCCGGCTTTGGCAATGCCAGCTCCTATTAGTCCACCAATCAAGGCATGGGAAGAGCTGCTGGGAAGACCGTAATACCAAGTGATTAGATTCCAAATAATAGCGCCGCCGAGAGCTGATAGTATCAACAGGTTATCTACGATTTCCAAATGTATTATACCCCTGCCCACAGTATGCGCTACTGCCGTACCTACAAAAAAAACAGCGGCAAAGTTAAAAAAAGCTGCCCAGATAACAGCATATTTCGGTGAAAGAACACGGGTGGACACTACGGTGGATATGGAATTAGCTGAATCATGAAAACCATTGATGAAATCAAAAACCAGCGCGGTAACAACAAGAAAAATGACAAACCCCATCGACTCAAGCATATTTCACAAAGATCCCTTCCATGATAATGGATTTGCTTTCACAAAAATCAAATTGGCCTGGTGCGTCTCCATACTCAATTTTTCTTAATCATTCTGTCTTTTCACAACAAGTACCGGCTTATTTGCCTTGCGGATAACTTTTTCCGAAACTGACCCCAAAAGCATTTCTTTCACATTGCTTGTTCCGTGAGAACCAATAACGATTAACGAAACATCCTCTTCCTTTTCCACCCTTAATATCTCTTTAAAAGGTATTCCCTTTTCGATTCTTATAATAGTTTTAATCCCGGCATTATTTAATTCTTCCGCCATTTGACGCGCTTCCTTTTTTGCAGAAATTGCTTCTTTTTCTCCCAGCATGGATAACTCCGGAAAGGCATTATATATATTAGGCATATGTTGGTTTCGTGTATCTACAACGTGAAGAATTACCACTTCCTCTGCTCCGGCATCTTTAAGTTGAATTAGATAATTGACGGCTATTTTCGAGACATCAGAGAAATCTGTCGGATATAATATTTTATGAAACATCATCACACCTCCTTACAAAGATAATTTTCCCTTACATTCTTGAAGTTATGTATATCAAATCAATGTTACAATTTGATGACAATTTAAAAAAAATATAAAAACACTTGAAATTAATTATAGAACAATTTCCATGGAGAATAACTATTTTTATCAGGAAAATTCGAAAATATCAGAAAAGTAATCCTTCAGTGAATATTTTTTTTAACATCTTGATATTTAATAACTATTTAACATTTTTTAACTTAACACTTAGCCCCTGATTCAGGCTTCAAAGAAGCATAAAAGGAGTGATTGTTTGCTTGACAAGCAATTAATCAGTAGATTATAACATGAATTATTTTTCATGACTCGTGTTTCCATGTTTTAGTTTCGTACAATAAAATGTCTTATGTTCCGCAATATGAGTTAATCATCATAACCTTGCGGAGCTTGAGGAGCAGATGAGATTATTTCGGTCAACCTGGTTACAGAGGATCATGACCTTCCTGCTTTTGGTCTTGCTGAGCATAGGTCCTTTTGATTACATTGAACAATCATGGGCTGGAGAAAACGAATTTATTATCTGTTCTCTGCATTGCCTTGACAAACTAAGTTCTACCCGTCAAAAGCCTCCACTAAAAGGCAATTTTGACGTTGTTCCGGTTTCGGTATTGCCAAATTTCACAAAATTCATCTCAGCCGATTACATTCTGGGAATGTTTTTTAATCTTACTTTCACCAATTTTATCACCAACGTCGACCGGGGGCCTCCTCGTATCGCTGCCATCCTGTAAATATCTATTGGACAAAACAGAAGTAATGCTGCCGGAAATTTTCCTTCCCTACCAAATATCTCAAATAGTTTGGTTGTAAGCTGTAGTTCGGGATGGAAATATCAAGCAGAGAAGCATTGTTCTATTTATACATATCAACAACATAATTCGAGAGAGGAGTTTACAATGGGTAAATTTTTAAAATTACTGGGGATAATTTTCGTGCTTTTTTTACTGACCTTATCATTGACCGGGTGTACGGATGGTGCAAGTACTATAGTTCTGAAGGTCGACACACCAAGCAATGACACCTCTGTTACTACACCAACAATAACGGTAAGCGGCCGTGTTGCCGGAACCGAAAAATCAAATGCAAAAGTTACAATTAATGACGCAAGCGTACCTATTAAGGACGACAAGTTCTCCGCTGATGTTAATCTGACAGAGGGCAAAAATGTTATTACTGTTGGCGCTACCAATGGTTCAGTCAACCTGAAGGAGCAATTGACTGTTACCTATGCTCCAGCCAAATAACAGGTTGGTTCATTTAATCGTTTACATAGTGAATTGCACCATCTCCGTCGTTAAAACCTTGGCGAAGATGGTGCAATAATTAATTATGAATATCCCGTCACCTCACGCCGGGCAGGGCCTGATCATCCATTACATTACGGTTGGAAAGCAAAATCACAACCAATCCCATTACCGCCAGGGCAAGCAGCAGTAAGAAAGATAAATGATAGCTTGATGTTATATCGAAAATGTATCCGACCAGCAATGGCCCGATAGCACCTCCCACAGAACCCCAGAAGATAAAGACACCAAGTATCCCTCCATGGTAGCGAGTTCCGAAAAATTCGGCCACCACTGGTGATATGAGGGCATAAAATCCCCCGTGGCAAAAGCCATAGAACAGCCCAAATATGAATAACACCAAAGACGCCAGCGCAATTTGAAACAATAATAATGCAACTATCAATATACCGAAACAGATAATCAGTGCCCGTCTGCAACCGATTTTGTCGGCGGCCAGACCTATGACAAACCTGCCGGCAATGCTGCTGCCACCGATAACAGCCACAACAGAAGCACCGATTGATATGGAGAAACCGAGGTCAACGGCATGAGCGGCAATATGCACGATAATGGTATTACCGCAGAAAAAGACAACCAGATAAGCAAAACAAAGCATCCAGAATTGCCTTGTATGCGCTGCCTGACCAAGAGACATTCCCTGTTCTTCGATAGCGACAGTTGTCGTTGATTCTACGACTACCACTCCATCCGGACGTAATTGCATCAGTACAGGGTCTCTGCGCAGCAATTGAGCACAAGCCACCACTATAATAATAACAAATATACCAATGATGAGATACGAATTGCGCCATCCGTAGCCTAACATAATCCAGGTTATCACAAACGGCATGATGAGCGTTCCCAAACCGGTGCCTATTTTTACAATCCCGCTCATCACTCCTCTTCTTTTGATGAACCAGCGGGCAGTTGTGGACAGAAGAACGACATCCGTTCCACTCATACCGATGCCCACGATCAACCCGTAAAACACATACAATTGCCAGACGCTGCCTACCATTGACAACAGGAGGAACCCCGCGCCCGTCAAAACTCCGCAAATGGTCATAAGCACGCGCGGGCCGAAGCGATCGTTTAAACTTCCCAGAAAGACAGCCCCTATACCAATCATAAGCTGACACAGACTGGCAGCCCCGGAGATAGTTGCCCGGGACCAGCCGAATTCATTGAGGAACTGCGCAAAGAAAATGCCGTAAGAATTGTACAGACCCCAAACAATCAACTGGATTACCACTGATACGGCCACCACAAAATATCCATAAAAAATTTTTGGCTTGCGGGATCGTGCTTCTCGCGACGCAAAGAAAAAGGGCAAAAGATCAACCTCTATAATTGACTTGAAAATAGATATTGGTTATTAATGTGAACATATAAAGAAGGAAATTATGTGTCAAGATAATTCTTGACTGCTATGTTAATAAAGGAGCAGCTTATCTCAATATGTGATACAAACATCAAATAAACAGTCTTTGGGCGATGGTACTGAAAATAATATTTTATGAAGGGGAATTAATATGGATAATATTATATCGAACGAGATGTGTAAAAAATGTGCCAAATGCTGCAAACATTACCCTTTTGTAGAATTATCTCCGGAGGAAATCAATGAATTGGAAAAAGTAACCGGATTGCGCTGCGATGTGTTTACGAACCCAAAAGGTGAAGAATATTTTTTAAAATTTAAGGAAAACGGAGATTGTTTTTTCTTAGAAGAAAATAATAGTGAATATTCTTGTGATGTATACGAAGCAAGGCCGGATATTTGCAGGAAATATCCTTCAAAACCAGGACAAAATGAAGTCTGTACAGAATTCAGGAAAATCTATACAAGCCTGCATTGACAGCATCCTCACTTCCCTTAAGCCCGATCCTGCGGCAAAGACAAACCAAATTGTAGTTATTCCTACATAATTTCAACGCTGCAGATATACTCTTCATTTTATAATGGATTTAAACGCAAAACGACAAAAAGAATATTTTTCATTGAAAAGACCGGGCCAAATCTGTTTAAATGAATAATAATTGTACCAGCGACAACAGCGCTTTGCCTTAATTAGAGGGAAAGCACATTCATGGATTGCTTTGTAATAATGTCCTGAAGGAGACCCCCTATGAATAAAAACGAATGGCATCGGGAAAATATCGAACAGGTGCTGGTGGATATGGATTCCGCAAAGGAAGGACTCACCTCCGCAGAAGCGTTGAAAAGGCTCGACCGGTATGGAGCAAACGAGTTGAAAAGCAAAAAACGAAAGACACCTTTTATGATGTTTCTCGACCAGTTTCGTGATTTCATGATCCTTGTACTTATCGCCGCCGCCGTCATCGCGGGATTCATCGGCGAGCCATCGGATACAATCGCCATCGTAGTCATCGTTATTCTCAATGCCGTCATCGGTTTTGTTCAGGAATACCGGGCGGAACGGGCCATGGAAGCACTGCAGAAAATGGCGGGCACTACTGCGACGGTTATTCGCGATGGAATTCCGGCAACGATACCCGCCGCGGAAATTGTTCCGGGCGATATTGTAATACTGGAAGCCGGTAATATTGTGCCCGCCGACATGAGGCTCATCGAAACGGCAAACCTGAAAATCGAAGAGGCCGCCCTGACCGGTGAATCAGTTCCCATCAAAAAGCACACGGAAGTTTTACCTGCATCAGATCTGCCCCTGGGAGACCGGAAAAACATGTCTTACCGCGGTACCTACGTGACCTACGGCCGGGCGCAGGGAGTGGTAACGGCAACGGGAATGAAAACGGAACTGGGAAAAATCGCCGACATGATCACCGGAGCAGGAGAGATGAAAACACCTCTGCAGAAAAGACTGACCGCGTTCGGACAAAAACTGGCGATCGCAGTTTTGGTCATCTGCGCAATCGTATTTGCGGTCGGCATCATCCGGGGAGAAGGTCCGCTTCTCATGCTGCTGACCGCTATTTCGCTGGCTGTCGCCGCAATCCCCGAAGCTCTTCCGGCGGTTGTCACCATATCGCTTGCCCTCGGTGCGAAAAAACTTGTTGTCCAGAATGCTTTGATTCGAAAACTTCCTGCCGTGGAAACTCTCGGATCGGTGACATATATTTGCTCCGACAAAACCGGGACACTGACTCTGAATAAAATGAGCGTCGAAGAGCTCTATATTGACGGAGCGGTGTTGAAAAGCATTGAAGTACAAAAAACAGATCGCCAAAGACTCCCCGGAGAAAACCCCACGATCGCAGATTATTTTCTGACCGGCCTTGCTCTGAGTAATGACGCACATGCGGATGCCGAAGGTAATTTAATCGGAGACCCCACTGAAACCGCCCTTTACGCCATAGCCTACACCAAGGGCTTCGATAAGAAGAAGCTCGAGAAAGATGTTCCCCGCGTAGCGGAAATCCCCTTCGATTCGGAAAGAAAATGCATGACCACACTCCATGATTCAGCTAATTTCGAACCGGGCGGACGTTTCATTTCCTTCACCAAGGGAGCACTGGACGTTTTGCTGGCAAAATCGGTCAATATCCTGACGTCTCAGGGCTTGAAGAAAGTCGATCCGGCTGAACTGGAAAAAATCAACGCCACCATGGCCGCCGACGGAATGAGAATACTGTGTCACTGTATGAGAAAATGGGATGCACTGCCCGATCCCGTTTCGCCTGAGCAAGTGGAAACCGGGCTTACAATTCTGGGCCTCACAGGCATGATGGATCCGCCGCGCGAGGAGGCCAGGGAAGCAATCGCCCTGTGCAAGGCTGCGGGAATAAAACCGGTCATGATTACGGGGGATCATCCTCTTACGGCTGCAGCAATAGCCCGCAGACTGGGGTTGTTTGATTCGGAAGAAAGGTCGACGCTCACCGGCAAAGAGCTGGATGACCTTTCGCTGGAGGAGTTTGAAGAAAGAGTCGAACATATCCGGGTGTATGCGCGTGTCGCGCCCGAACAAAAACTCAAGATCGTCAAGGCCCTGCAAGACAGGGGACAATTCGTCGCCATGACCGGAGACGGCGTCAACGACGCACCGGCCCTGAAAAAAGCTGATATCGGTGTGGCCATGGGAATAACCGGAACCGACGTATCGAAAGAAGCCGCGGACATGATTCTGCTCGACGACAACTTTGCCACAATCGTCAATGCGGTAAAGTCCGGCCGGCGGATTTTCGACAATATCCGTAAATTCATCAAATACACCATGACCAGCAACTCAGGCGAAATCTGGACGATTTTCCTGGCACCGTTTTTCGGTTTGCCCATTCCTCTTCTACCCATACATATCCTCTGGATCAACCTGGTAACGGACGGTCTTCCCGGCCTGGCGCTCGCGGCCGAACCTGCGGAGACGGGGCTTATGAAAAAACCGCCCCGCCATCCCCGCGAAAGCGTCTTTGCCCACGGTCTGGGCGTTCATATCATCTGGGTCGGTCTGCTTATGGGCTTTGTTTCGATTTTTCTGCAGGCCTGGTCGATCAAAACAGGCCACGCCCACTGGCAGACAATGGTTTTCACCGTTTTATGTCTGAGCCAGATGGGGCATGTAATGGCCATTCGTTCGGAATCGGAATCCTTCTTCAGACAGGGTTTGTTTTCCAACAAACCCCTCCTGGGTGCTTTTATCCTGACGTTTATCTTGCAGATGGCTACTATTTACGTTCCTTTTCTGAATCCGATTTTCAAGACGGAGCCCTTGACATTGTCTGAATTGCTTTTTACTCTTTTGCTGTCGTCCATAGTATTTATTGCCGTGGAGATAGAAAAAATGATACTGCGCCGGCGCCGGGAATCCAACGGTTTATAGTTTGACCGGGCGTGATCTTGTCCTTTTGGACAAGATCACGTCAATAAAGCAGATGGCAAATGATGAATCTTATAGCGGACGTTTCCTAATCACCCGGCAGCTTTTCTGATGGTCTGTTCCCGTTCATTTCTCATAGGGACGATGTGTCAATATTACGCGCCATTCGCGGTCGTGCAGTTTGACGGTATCCCAGGAAGCGTTTTTAATTACCTTATTTTTACTGCCGGGAGCCTGAAAAATGTATTCACCGGTCCCGGTGGGCTTTGCAGCGATTGTTCTACCCAGCTTAAGCAGGCTTTCAAAATCAGCATAAAGGGGATCGCTAAACAGCATCCGGCCGATCTCTTCGCTGTCCGGATCATAGATAATCCGCCCATCGGTCTGCATGATCCATAACTCATACTCGGGCGGAATATTCAGATTTTTGAGCAGAGGTTGAACGACAAACTCCGGCCGCAGAATCAGATTTACGGAACCATTATAGTTTTTCCGGGGATCGCCGAGAGGATGAGCAATCACTACCGCCTCAAACCCTTCTACCGCCCGGAAACCCTGGCTGAAAACAGGCTCCGGCTTTTTGAGCATGGCTGCAACATGCTCCTGAGAGCTTATATCGGATCCCTCCACGTTTTTATATTCGCGGGGTTCAATGTAACTGAGCGTCCCTTTAACATCCACATAGGAAGCGGTTATAACGGCGGGTTCTTTGCTGATAATACCGGAAAGCAGATTGCGGATTCCGGCTTCTGTGTTCACTCCGTCGTGATTTTTATCAATGCTTTTGGACAGAGTTGCATCTATTCTGCTCAGAGCACTCTGCAGTTGCGGCACAAACTTCTTGAGCGACAGTTCCAGTTTTGCCGGAGGCTTTACTTTGCCGCCATCAATCCTCGCCAATATCATCCACCAATCCAGGTTCGGCAGTTTCTGATACAGGGCATGCCGGACCGCACCCCCCAGTTCGTAACGCATCTCGCCCTTAGTATTTTTTAAAGCCCCGGCGATACCGTTCTGCAAAGACTTGCTGCCTGAGGTAAACACGTTCATGAAAATAAAATCAGGATCTTTATCCAGCATGGTTTGTCCTGCGGAGTTGACCACAAACCAGGTCCACCCGTCCGGCAGGGCCATTGCACGGTTGAGCTCCCGATGCAGATTGTCCAGATAAACCGACGCTCCCATCGCTCCGATAACTCTGCCGCCTGCAACTACGGGGCTTGCCATTACCGCCGATTTTTTCCCTGTGGAGCGGCTGTAAATCGGAAAGCCCTTAACCTGCTTTCCGGCGAATAAAGATTGAAAATACCCGCGGTTTCCAAGGTTCAGATTGGTAAAATCCTTATCCACACTGTAATAATTACCATCCGGCAAGACATAAAAATAAACCCCCGGCAGGCGTTCTTCCAGCTTCAGCAGATATGTTTTAATTCCCTGCCAGTTACCGCTTTTTGCTTCGGACGTCATGGCCGTCAATTCCAGAGAGGCAAGTATGTTCATCAACTGATTATCCAGGCTGTGCACCGCCGTATTAAGAACGCTTTCCATGGGATTCGGTAAGGATCGCGCAGTATTCTTGGCGCCAAAACCGTCTACTGATGAAAAAACCAGACATAATGAAAGGAGAACAAGTAGTCGTTTCATTTTTCACCTCGGATAATATTATCGTTTGATCGTTATGCGATTCGTTTAGCATATGTCCGGCCGGAGTTCATCATTTTTATTTGTCCGTCCGGCTTTCACTTCACCTGATTATTAGCTGTCGATATTATTTCCGAAAAAAAGCAAGAAGTTTTACTGCAGTGCCTTTCCGCTGTCCCGGCCGCAAATAAAACCACCAATCGTATTAATTTTTCCAATTGATCCGTCCCTCTTTAGTAAAAGGGAAGCGCGTACTTCCCAGGATGGTTTTGACTTCAGCGTTTCCCTCTATTTTATAGGGCAGATCCCCATCCGTTAAAACAACTTTCATGATGGTATTTAAATCTTTAAACTTTGCACCGACAGGGGCCTGTATTTTTGTCGTCGACGCAGAAGCGATCAGGAGTTCTTTTTCCAGGCTGCCGCTGCCGATTTCTTCATCCCGAAGATAAACTTTGTAGTTGAAAGATTTCAGAGTCAGGTTGAAACTGTTTGTATTTTGCACATCGAGATCGAGCAGAATATTCATTTCCGTGAGGGAAAGCGGCTGAAGAGCAATACCACGTAGAGTGAATGACGGCGCCTCCATTATCCAGTTTACACAGGAGGAAAGAGAAACAGAAAAAACAGACAGCAGGAAAATTCTAAAAATATTCCTCATTTTTTCAGAGTTAATTTTCATTATCAACGGCATCCTTTGCAAAATAAGATATTTTATCCGCGTTATTTGCATCCCGATCATATGATTCATCCCGGAACTTTACAAAACAGATAAATCAATTTTTCTTTCTATCTGCCGGCAGACAATCCGTTTTTTTACTTTTTATTCCGGCAACCGGATAAACACCTTTGCGGACCGAACGAACATCTTCAATAGTATAAAATGCCAACGGATTAAATTCGCGGATGATTTCCAGAACACGGGTAATATTTTTTCTTTTCACAATAGTGAAAATTATCTTTACGGCTCCCTGGGCACCCTGGGCATCTACATGCGTAATGCCGTAACCTTCACTTTTAAGAAATTCTAGTAATTCCCTTGCTTCTTTCTGCGTGATGATCCGGATGACGACCGTGCCGATAGCCATCCGTTCCTCGATAAGAATACCGATGAAGTTACCCATGGCAAAACCGCCGGCATAGGCAATATAATAGATCGGGTTTGTAAGATTATTAAAAATCTGAGTTATCGCCGTAAGCCAGATCAGTACTTCAAAAAAGCCGATCAACGGCGCCAGAAACTTCATTCCCCTCGATACATATATAATCCGCAGTGTATCAAGGGTCACGTCACAGACACGGGCTAAAAATATTATCCCCGGTAAAACAACAAACCGGAAAATATCCGAATGATAAATTCCTGCAATATCCATCCACGACACCGGCTTTCATGAAAAATATTTAATATTATAAATACATGGCCTTGCCCTGATCTGGTCATTAAAGATCATTGCTTGACATGACCATCTCGGTAAAGTATATTTACCATAACTCAAAGTTGTAAGCATTAACAACATAAGGTTTAACAAGATTATCTTTTTATCATTCCGGGGAAATAAGAAATTTCTTTAATTAACTGATCCGGTAAATTACACAAAACATTAATAAAATTTCAGCACATTGTCAGGTGAAATTTATGAATATTTTAGAAACAGTCTATCTGGGCAACTCATTACAGAACTGGCTTGTCGCTTTCTGCATCATGGTTATCGTATTTGCCGTGCTGAAAATAATACAGCGCATGGCGATTCGTAAACTTTCCGGACTGGCGGCAGCGACGGATACGCAAATCGACGACCTTCTGGTCAATATGCTGAGGCAAACAAAATTTTTTATTCTTCTCGTCGTTTCCATTTATGCGGCGTCATATGCGATTATACTCAAACCATCCATAGCCAATCTGTGGCAAAAAGCAGTTGTTTTGATGCTGATCGTCCAGATCGGACTCTGGGCAGGCGCGGGTATTTCTTTTTGGCTTGACCTGACCGTCAAAAAACGCATGGTCCAGGATTCATCAAGTGCCACAACGATAACTTTTCTGGGCTTCGCCGCCCGCTTCGTTCTATGGACTATCGTTCTCTTATTAATACTGGACAACCTGGGAGTAAACATTACAGGCCTGGTCGCCGGTTTGGGTATCGGCGGTATTGCCGTAGCCCTGGCCGTACAAAACATTCTGGGCGATCTTCTGGCCTCTTTATCCATTATTCTGGATAAACCTTTTGTTGTCGGCGACTTCATCGTCGTTGATTCTCTTGCCGGCACAATCGAACACATCGGGTTGAAAACGACACGCATTCGAAGTCTCAGCGGAGAACAGTTGATCTTCGCCAACAACGATCTCTTGAAAAGCCGTATCCATAATTACAAACGCATGAGCGAAAGGCGTGTTGTTTTTACCTTCGGAGTCGTCTATCAAACAACACCGGAAAAGCTGATATTGATCGATGATCTAGTCCAGAATATTATTGAAACTCAACAAAACACAAGATTTGACCGCGTACACTTTAAGGAGTTCGGCGATTCGGCGTTGAATTTTGAAGTGGTATATTTTGTCAATAATCAGGATTACAATATATACATGGACATCCAGCAGGCGATCAATCTGGAAATTTTCCGCCGTTTCCGTGAAGAAGATATCGAATTTGCTTATCCGACTCAAACTATTTTAATCCAGGAAAATAAAAAATAGTATACCTGTCTTGCGAAAGGAGAATTCATATGGTCAGCGTCATTATCCCCACATTGAATGAAGAGGCTTCGATAACCGGAGTAATCGGCATAGCCAAAAAATGTAAGCTGGTTAATGAAGTGATTGTTGTTGACGATCATTCTTTCGATAATACCGTCTCACTGGCCAAGCAAGCGGGAGCCAGCGTCATCATGAGCACAAAATTGGGCAAGGGAGCTTCGATGCTGGATGGTTTACTGGTAACTTCCAATGATATTATAGTTTATATTGACGCCGATATTGGAAGTTATCAAAATGATCTGATCGATATTATGGTGAAACCGATTATCGAAGAAGGGTATGATTTTGTCAAAAGCACATTTGAAAGACAGGCCGGACGGGTAACGGAACTGGCGGCCAAACCTCTTTTGAGTTTGTTGTTTCCCCAGGCCTTGAAATTCTCCCAGCCTCTCAGCGGCATGATCGCCGGTAAAAAAAGCTTTCTCGAAAAAGTGGAATTTGAAAATGATTACGGCGCAGACATAGGGATTTTGCTCGACATGATCCAGCAAAAGGCAAAAATCAAAGAAGTAAACATCGGCGTTATCGAAAACAAAATGAAACAATGGCAGCAACTGGCTCCCATGGCCAGAGAAGTATCCAAAGCAATTTTAAAAAGAGCCAGACTCAATCCCGATTTTAACCTGGATACGCTGCAGACGACGACGATGATCCTTGACCAAATGGATATTGCGGTTAAAGAAAGCCTGATCGGTCTGAAAAAAATGCTGGTCTTCGACATGGACAATACAATTTTACAGGGACGATTCATTTATCAAGCTGCGGAAAAATTTAATTTTCGCAAAGAATTGCTTGAGATTATCAGTAATAATAACGAATCATTTTTGATTACAAAGATGATTGCCAAATTATTAAAGGGCCTGAATGTGGCGCAATTAATAGAGGTCGCCGATGGTATTCCTCTGGTGGAAGATGCCATAGAGGTTGTAACAGAGCTAAAAAAACGGGGATATGTGGTCGGCATAATTTCGGATAGTTATAATTTTGTCGCCTCTCACATCGCCAATAAAATCGGGGCTCATTTCAGTATAGCCAATGAACTGGAATTTTCCAAATCCGTGGCTACCGGAGAAGTAAAAGTTTTATCGTATTTCCTTAAGACGGAACAAAGCCGCTGCAATCACAATTTTTGTAAAAGCAACGCGCTTTTGGAACTTTCCAATAAGTATAACATACCGCCGGCCAACATTATCGCCGTTGGCGACAGTGAGAATGATATATGTATGGTAAAGTATGCGGGAATCGGTGTGGCGTTCTGTTCCGACAACAAACTGCTGAACTCCATTGCCGATAAAGTGATCATGGAGAAAAAATTTACTTCCGTTTTGGAATTTGCTGAATAGAAGGGAAGTTTCATCGCCCCAAAGAGCCGAAGCATTATTATATGCGCTTTGCCATTTAGAATTTATACTCAAAACCCAGCGTAAAACTAATCTGCTCCGACCACACACTGACTCCATTGACCCAACTCCTGTTGACATTTTCCACATCGTGCACCCATTGATGAGAACCGGTGGTATGAATCCGGAGGTATTCCATTTCCAGCCCGGCATTGATGTTTTTGGTCAGGCCGTATTTGATTCCCAGGGAGGCGTGCCAGGCTGTGCCACTGGTCTTTTCATAGGTCCAGCGGTTCCCCGGCCGGAGGAGGTGGCGATCCTTGTTGTCTCCCTGGATATTGGCCCAATCCAGTTGCCCCTGTAATTTCAACCGCGATACGCGGACATGCCTTCCCAGATCATAGGACATTCGTAATCCCAGGAAGTACTGCCAATAGGTCTGTTCGAAACGAATACAGTCGCCCGGATAGGGATCCGGAGGAGTATTGTCCCATGGAGCCGGATAAACCTGAACGCCGTTATGGACAAGAAAGTTCAAATTCTGCCAACGGACACCGACCACAGGCCGCAGATCAAACCAGACCGGGAGCCCCACCCAGTCCGCAATTTTCAGATCCACATCTCCCCGGACCATATAACTGGGCTCCACACGACACTGTGCTTCCGAATAGATATCCTTGACGTCCGGATACGCATCAGTACTCCAGTCCGAATCTTTAAACACCAGGTCGGATTCCATGGGGATGCTTCCCAATACTTCCAGGCCCACGGAAAAACGTGGAAACCTGCGCTTGAACTCACCTCCCACCCACCAGGTGTTCATGGGAAATTCCAGACGACTAAGCGGTGCCTGATAGGGAGGATCTGGATTGCCGAATTCATAGGAAGTATGACTGCTGAAAAAGCGCTTGACTTTCAGTTCGGCTGACCAGGGCTTTGCACTGGAATCTTGAGGTTCCGCCGGAGCCGCCGATAAGATCGCGGTATGGCCGACAGTGAGAGCAATAATCAATAAATACAAAATACGGCGCATCTGGAAGGCCTCAAAAAAACCGTAAAGAAACATTATTTTACAGCTGTTTGCCGCTGGAAATAGCAAATTTCACCGCTTTAGGCAATTTTAATATTCCCTTGCTCTTTTAGGCCGGATCATTTTCCGGGGAAAGCGGCATAATTTTTATATTAAGTTATAATTAAGTAATATCATCATTTTAACTCTTGACAGGGCCGTTTTAATAATTAAGATATTTAAAATAAACAGAATCATACATGCGGATATTAAAATTCCCCCTTCAAAAACTAAGGGAAAGTGGTTTTTGTTTTTTTATTCACTGATCATGGACTGAATGGCACCGAGACAATGCGGGAGGAACTAAGCATGATTCGTTCCGTCATTAGTTCAACCGGATGTTATCTGCCCGATAACATCATCACAAATGCAGATCTTACTCAATTTTCCGAAGAGGCGCGGGACCTTGTCCGGGTAAAAACAGGGATTCTTTCCCGGCGGGTCGCACCGGAAAATAAATGCACGTCGGATTTGGCCGTCGAAGCTGCACGCCATTGTCTTGAAAAAATCTCCTTTTCACCGGAGAATGTTGAGGCCGTTATTCTTTCCACTTCGTCTCCAGACCGGATGCAACCGGCTACCGCAACACGAGTCCAGTACCTGCTGGGCACGGGAAATGCATTTGCCTTCGATATCAATTCCGTCTGTTCCGGCAGTACCTTCGGCATTGCTCTTGCTGATTCCTTAATTCGCTCGGGAAGCGTAACCAATGTGCTTCTCATCGCAGCGGAGATGTACTCCAAAATACTCAATCAAAAAGATTACTCAACCTATCCGTATTTCGGCGACGGAGCAGGCGCAATCCTGTTTAAATCAGGCAGTGACGGTGCTGGTGTTTTGCACTCGCGCCTCAAAACGGACGGCAGCAAGCACGATACAATCCGCGTTCCGGGGGGAGGGTCCATGCTGCCCTTTGAAAAAATGACCAGTCCGAAACTTGCCTATTTCAAGATGAAAGGTGAAGAAGTATTTTCTTTCGCCACGGATAAAGCTCCGGAAATAATCAAACAGACGGCACTTCAAGCCGGTATCGATCTCCATGATATCCGGTGTTTTATCTGTCATCAGGCCAATATCAACATTCTGAACAGTATTGCCGACGCACTGGCGATATCCCGGGAACATTTCTTTGTAAATCTCCATAAATACGGCAATACGGCCAGTTCATCGGTGCTCATTGCACTGGACGAAGCTATTGCGGAAGGTGTTATAGTAAAGGGCGACCTCATCATGACTGTTGCTTTCGGCGGCGGGCTTTCGTGGGGCGCAAATCTCATCCGGCTGTAATCCAATCAGTTTCATAATTAAGGAGATTTCTATGAGCAAAACACTGGAAAAACTTAAAAGCGGTATTCTGGAAACCTTTCCGGAAATAGGCGATGTTCCTATCTCCCCGGAGATGCAATTGGGCGAAATTCCGGAATGGGATTCCATTGCGGCCGTAAACTTGCAGACATATCTCCGGGAAAACTTCGGAATCGATGTTCAGCTTGATTTTCTTAATAATGAAACAACGCTGGCTGACATTGCCGAGTTTATCGAAAAATCGGCCGCTCTTAAACAACGGTTGTCTTAAACTGAGGGGAATATACAATGGATCCCGTTATCGATCCCCTGCAAATCGCCACTTCCTTTCAACATGTCTGGAACTCCTGGCTCCAGCATTCGGAAGAGATGAAGCAGAAAATAACCGATCTTGCTGCGCGCAATGAAGAACTGACCAAAGAAGTGTGGCAGCAGACGGTATCACCGGATAATACAGCCGGAAATAACGGCCGCGAAAAAACGGAACTTATGGATTATGTGCGTTCCAATGCTTCCATTGCCCGCAAGTATTACGCACTGTATAGCAGTTGGTTCAAGAATTTTGTCGAAACCGTGCCCGGTTTGGGAGAAAGCGAGAGACGGCGCGCGATTTTCTGGACCAATCAGCTTTTAAATGCTCTGGCTCCGGCAAATTTTTTCTGGAGCAATCCGGGTGCCGTACAGAAATTTCTGGAAACCAACGGAGTCAGCCTTTCCTTTGGCTTTATCAACTGGCTGGAAGATGTCATACGCGGCGACAATCTCATGAAAATCGCCGACAATACGGCATTCCAGGTCGGTAAAAATATTGCCACCACTCCGGGTTATGTAATTTACCGCAACGAGCTCATCGAGCTCATCCAGTACAAACCGGCTACAGATGATACATACGCAGTTCCGGTTGTATTTGTACAGCCCTGGGTCAATAAGTTTTATATATTTGATCTAACCGAGCAATCGAGCTTTGTACGGTATCTGATCAATCAGGGGTTTACCGTTTTCATTGTCAGTTGGAAAAATCCCACACCGGAAATGAGTACGACATCATTCGATGATTATATGATCAAGGGTGCCATAAAAGCGATGGAAGTAGCTCGGGAAATCTGTAATGCTTCTCCGGTACACGCCGCGGGTTATTGCATCGGGGGAACGGTTCTGGCCGTATCCATGGCCTGGCTGAATAAAACGTGGAAAGATAATACTTCTTTCCCGGTTGCCGACTGGAGTGTTTTTTCCACTCTGGTGGATTATACTGATGCCGGCGAAATCGGAGTTTTTATCAGTGAATCGGCAATCGAATTCATTGAATCTCTGATGAAATCATCCGGCGGATATCTCGATTCGAAATACATCAGCCAGACATTCCGGCTTTTACGTTCCGACAGCCTGGTATGGAGAAATTACGTTCATAATTACCTCTACGGAGGAACACCGCCCAAATCCGACATGCTCTTCTGGAATGCCGACAGTACCCGCCTTCCCGAAGCCATGTGCTCCTACTTTTTGCGCGATCTTTATCTGCGCAACAAGCTCGCGAGAAAAGATGAAGCCGTTCTGGGAGGCTGTCCCATTGATCTGGGCTGCATTAAACAACCGCTTTTTGCGGTAGGGGCACAGCAGGATCATATCAGCCCCTGGCGTTCCGCCTTTCAAATTTGCAAGCTGGTGAACTGCCGGAAGAGATTTACCCTTACCAGTGAAGGACATATTACGGGAATAGTCAATCCGCCTTCGGAATATTCCCGGAAAAAATACTGGATCGGAGATATTGAAGATAATATTGAACCGGATGCCTGGCAGGCCGCGCATCCGGAAAAACGGGGTTCCTGGTGGCCGGAATGGTTAAGCTGGCTTGCCGAGCGCAGCGGACCTTTGGGCCGCCCCCCGGCAATGGGCGGCAAAAAATATCCTCAACTTGCCAAAGCTCCGGGAACATATGTTTTCGAAGAATGAAAGAAAAGCCAACATTATCAGCAGCAACATTTTTCCAGAGAGGTATCTATGAATATAGCCTTTGTGTTCCCGGGACAGGGCACCCAGCATGTCGGCATGGGAAAGGAGCTTTATCGCGAATTTCCCGCTGTCCGGAATGCCTTTGATCGCGCTGCGGAAATTCTGGGATTTGATGTAGCCCATCTCTGTTTTGAAGGACCGCAAAAAGAGCTTGATCTCACCGTCAACACCCAGACTGCCATTCTGACCATGGAAATGGCATTGCATAACCTTATCAAAGACACTCTCTCTATCAAACCGAAAATTATGGCCGGGCATAGTCTTGGCGAATACTGCGCTCTTTATGCCGCCGGCGCCATTGACTTCACTGATGCTTTAAACACAGTTAAGGCAAGAGCCGTATACCATCAGGAAGCAGTACCCGTGGGCGAAGGCGCGATGGCCGCCATCATCGGTCTTGATTATGATGATGTCCGGCAAATCTGCCTTGCTGTAAAAGAGAAAGAAGAAATTGTCGGCGTCTCCGTTCTCAATGCTCCGAAGCAATTGTCCATATCCGGGCATACGGCGGCTGTGGAAAAGGTCATGGCCAAAGCCAAAGAAAAAAAGGCTCTGAGCGTAATTAAACTGCCCATCAGTGTTCCCTGTCATTGCTCATTGCTTGATAATGCATCCGAACGGCTGCGATTAGTTCTTAACCGGATAAATTTTCATGATTTGCAGATCCCCGTAATTCCCAACTGTGATCCTGATGTTTTCTATACAAAGGAAAATGCCCGCGATCTGCTCCAGCGACAGATTAAATCTCCGGTTCGCTGGCAGGAAACCGTGGAGAAGATGGCGGTACTGGGCATCGATACGATAGTGGAGATCGGTCCCAAAAAAACTCTTTCCGGCCTGATTAAAAGAATAGACAAGCGCTTTCAACTCTTGAGCATCGGGGA
>MVRV01000024.1 GCA_002068015.1 Smithella sp. PtaU1.Bin162 | reverse complement strand
ACGTATTAAAACAATTAGATGGTTTGAAACACAGAGTTATAAGTAAAATAGGAATTCTACCATGAAACTTTACATATTTCAGTGTGGTATCATTAAAACCAAAAAACATCTTATCACAATGGGACGTGGATTGGGAGAGGAATTTGATGTTCCTGTTCCTTTTTTTCTTATCAGACATCCCAAGGGCAATGTGCTTTTTGATACCGGCAATGCCCTTGCGGTTGCGCATGATAAGATTAAACATTGGGGCGCAAATGTCATAGAAACCTGTAACCCTTTCATGAATGAAAATGATTATGTCGTTGCGCAATTGGCTGATATCGGGATTAAGTCAACAGATATTACCCATGTGATTTTCTCTCACCTGCATCTGGACCATGCGGGAGGGACGGGTGATTTCCCCAATGCCGCTTATTATACACAGAGAGCCGAATTACAATATGCCTATGTGCCCGATTTTTTCCAAGCCAGTACTTATATCAGGGCTGATTTTGACAAACCACATCTCAACTGGAATCTTCTGGATGGTTATCGGGATAATTATCATGATGTATTCGGGGACGGCAAGATTCAAATTGTTTTTACGCCAGGGCATACGCCTGGCTCCCAGTCGCTATTGCTTAAGCTGGAAAAATGGGGGCCGACTTTGCTGACGGGCGACTGTGTATATACAGAAGAGATTTTAGATGAAGATATTCTTCCAGGCATTTGCTACAGTCCCTCAGATACAATTCAGTCTATCAAAAAAATACGTGCGTTAAGGAGGGACAGAGGAACACGAATCATTACCGGCCATGACCCGATTGCCTGGATTAAATTCAAACTGGCTCCGGCTTGTTATGAATAATTCTGCCGTTTTACCTACTCATGCAACCCAGCTATTAAGATAATTCCCTGCCAACACTGACATTTGACGAAAACATGTTTTCCCAAGCTTCCCGCAGCCTTGCCTGACCTTCAAGACAAGGCTGCAGATAAAGAAGGGCACAAAATGTCCCTGACCTATAATAGCATAATATCCTTGTTTCAATTCCTTGCCCTCCGAGTGGAGGGCGACGTCAAAGTTGCGGTAAAACCTGTGATATAGACTCATCTACAATTTTAACGATTGTTTACCAGTCATAAACGGCCTCTCCATTTTCGGCAATCCAATTTCGGGTCCATTCGACCGTGTCCAAACCGAGATCAGCAATACAATTAGAACAGAATATTATTCCCTCAATATCACCTTTTTCCATCCAGTTCAAATACTTGCCGCACTGAAATTCCATATCCCTTACAGTCAGTGGTCTGCTTTCTCCATAATTCCACATATAACATCCTGCCAGTCGTCGCTTGCCTGGTGTCATTTTTTTCAGCTTTTCAAAGTTTTTATCCAAATGTACAAGTTCAGAACCTCTCCAAGTCCAGTAAGTAATCACATCGCATTCGTTAAGATATTCACCGACCGGACTATCAAGCTGGTAGTCATAAACCACAATCCATAAGTCAAGCGGAGGCGTATTTTTGTTAAGCTGTTTGTGAATATCATTTACTTCTTTCACTGACAGCCTGGGGACACTGCCGTGTTCAGAGAAAAAGTCGTCAAGAACTCCCCCTCTTATGTTAGGAAAAATTGCTGCTTGACGCAGAACCTCTTCCACGTCAATGCCCTTGCTGTTGGAACCGGCAGCACCCAAAACCGACCATACTACTTCTCTCATACTGACCAGGGCCATGTTGTCTTGGTTAAACGGAGGTTTGGGATCATCATGAATCACCACTCGGCAGCAGTTTTTCACACCCAGGTAATAGGCCCCCTCAAGTGAAGTCATTTTACTGGAGCCCGGCAGTTTGTAATGATTATTCAAAGTATTATAATGTGAATCCACCGCCTGGCCCCATATCCAGAATTGATCTTTTAATTTGCCCATCTTTTGCTCCTGTTTATTGTTCCTTTTCTGAATTTATGATGTATATTTTAACTTATCGGATTCTCTTCTCCGCATTTTTAACCATGTCTGCACAGGCATCTACAATTTCCTCCCCTATGCCAGGCTTTGCTTTTATCACCTTTTCACAGAGCTTGGTTTCATACGTAGGGTACTCAAAGTCTTTTTTTTCCGGGAGATAACTCAAC
This sequence comes from Smithella sp. PtaU1.Bin162, assembly GCA_002068015.1. Classification (GTDB taxonomy): domain Bacteria; phylum Desulfobacterota; class Syntrophia; order Syntrophales; family Smithellaceae; genus MVRV01. Next base: position 32,187 of record MVRV01000024.1, on the reverse strand, counting down.
GAGTCGATATACCCCGCGAGTATCGCGCGTTTGGAGCCCAGCTTTTTTCTGAACCTTTCCACCAGGCCGTAGAAAAGTTCGCTGGAGCCGAAAGCAAAAACTATGTCGTTCATCACCAGCGCCTGGATTATGGTTACAACATTCTTTCCGGCATTTGCGATCTTGTGCATTTTTGTCTTTACGATAACACTTTTCAACGGCTTGTATCTGGCATCAATCGCCTCAGAGAGGAAGGCATAAGCCAGCTTTTTCCCTGCTGTCAAGGCTCCCTTATATCCCTCTCCGTAGTGTTGCGGCATCTGGTCTCCGCATGCTCCCTGAACAAACGTTATAACCGCGTTGTTCCCCTGCTCCTTCTCGACCGTCGCGGAGAGAACTCCCGGATAATCTCCTGAAATTTCCGCCGTTGCTGGAGGAAAAAATATCGGATGACAGGCGTATTCCGCAATCCCCGCCTTGACATCGCCTTGGAAGTTTCGGAAAAAGACCATCGCGAATTCTCTTGATACTTTTCCGTTTGGTTTCGGAGATAACGAATTATTGGCATAAAACATATAAGATCCGTCCGGCATCCTGACTCTGCGGTTGATGTTGCCGATGTCCACGTTGTGGATTGCGAAAGCAACGGACACCGGCTCCATATTTTTCATGGCGTCATAAACACAGCCGGATATTTTTTGCGACAGGAAATTGCTATAACTCTCATCCTGGACTTCCGGATAAAGCCGCTGCGTTCCAAATGAAGGTCCGTAATGGGTATGAGTCACGCAGATTATTATGTTTTCAGGTTTTATTTTAGTTTTCTCATGCACCGCCTTTTTATAGACACCGGCAAGATCGGCCTCTATCAGAAGCGCCTCCAGAGACACCAACGCCGAATATTCCGCCTTGTTTTTGAAGACGATAACTCGACAGTAAATGTCATCATGTACCTCTTCGCACGGGGTGCCAACGCTCCAGCCGTGATTGGCGTAAGTTCCGACTCCTGGCGTAATACATGTCTTTGCCGCCCCTATCCAGACTTGCTCCCAGCCGCTTCCGCCCCGCCTTTTCCATTCGTCCAGCCCCAGCCTATTATGATGGCAACTTATACAACCAGGATCGTCGCACAGGAACAGATCGGGATGTTTGTCCAGTTCCTTCATACATATATCGACAAGTTCGCGTACCTTCATACAATACACTGTCGCATCGGCAACCTTGCCTGACGTTATTGAGCCATGACGCATCATCAGGGACACATATTTGGATTTTTCTTTGTAGAAGTCACGGTGCCCCAGAGGCATTTTGGGATAGGGCAAACCGGTATCTCTGGTACCGCTGTAAGCGCTGTAACATGTAGAGACAGAGTTCTTGCAGTATGGCAAATCGGCCCAGTCCTCAATAGCGTGCAGCGTTGAGTTTGGCATAAGCCCGCAACCCAGCATTACTATCGTGAAATCATGCTCGTAAAGCTTCCCGAAGGGACTTCGGATATTATAGGGGGTAATACCGTAGCGCAAATGCGCGAAATATTCTGCTCCGCAGCCCCAAAACGCCACGGAATGAGACGGACTGATGCTCCTGAAAACTCCCTCAGATTTGCGGAACGCTTCCGTCAGAATCCCGGTGGCGCTTGGAGAATTCTCCCGGTTGAAACGCTTGTCCTCTGAAAACGAATAAGTAAAGGTGGGCATCCCGATCGTCCCGGAAGGCCCAACCACTTTTTTCAGGATGCCGACAACATCTTCCGGCGAAATATCTTTAGATAACCCGAGGCTTTTGAATGACGAATGAATAAAAACCCGGGAACCTTTTTTTATCCCCAGTTTCTCAAAGTCTTTTAACAGTTGCTTCACTGCGGAAGATTTATTTTTCCGCAGTTCGCTTTTCATAGAACGCCTTGAATGATTTTTCACTTTCTTATCCTCTGTTCACAATCAATTATTTCTTTTTGAAATATCTCCGAAATATTTTCACCAGCTCCGATACTCTCAAATATAGTTCATGCCTATTATCAGGGGAGTACAACTGAATATATAAATGTCTTCGGTTTTAAAAAGATATTAAAACTATTATAACAGTTTAGTTGTTTGAAGTAAATTTCCTCTGAAAAAACAGAAACTTTTTCAGTACCGTTGATTTTGCTTTCAATTTTAGTCATAATAACCTCTCTCTAAAAAACTATCTTCATCAACATGTACTCCTCCAAATTACGACCAAGTCTTCTTCAAGGGTTCGGAGAAATTTTACCGGATCAGAGGAAGACTTCAGGGAAATATCTCTATACGTTTCCCATAGTAAAATCATATTTTTTATTTTGCTTACTTTGCTGTTCAGGCTGCATAACTCCGCCGCACAAAACGGCCATTCCTTTGTAGCGAGACCTTACCTTAATAAGATTTTTACTGTCCGAAACCCCTTCACACAATATGATTGATCCTTGTTCTGGAAATTTCTCTCTAAGTCCTTTGTAGAATGCGTTGCTGGCAATATGGCTCATCCCGCAAAGTATTACCTGTTTACCTTTGTTTTCGAATGTCTTTCTGGCGAACTGTATTGAAACGGGTGTGACCCTGATAAAGTCTGAAGAATAATATCTTACCTCAAACATGAAAACCCCGAATACTACAGAGATGAAAATAACAATGGCTAGTACGGTTCCCCCGAACAGCCGCAACAGGTAGCCGCCGCTGAAATCTGTTGCGTTCAAGTCCCTTGCCAGCAAAAGCCATGTGCCGCAACATATCTTTACCTGTAACAGTGTTACCGCCCCGACAATAATTTGAAACGCGGAAAGCATGATATCCATTACTGTAAGATTTATCTTGGACAGCAGAAAAATTGGAAAACTAAGCATTAATGCAGTTGGGATATAAAGTATTGGCGCGATAAAGAATCTTTTTGGCATCTGTGGAAAGAGAAATAAAAATAATACTGCGAAAGAAAAAAATATGAATCCAAAAGTTAAAAATCCTCCGAACAAAGTCCAGCCCCAATAATATACGCAGAAAATATCCACAGCCGCAGACACCACATAGTAACAGAGATAGATATTCAATACTGAAAGCAAGGCCCTTGCACCTGAATTTGTCCCTCCGCCATACATGGTATTCCTAAGCTTGCATAAAAACTCTTGCATTTTCATAAAAACCTTCTGTAAATATCTAGTTCCATTAAGTTCTCCCGACGAAAAATTTTTCGTTTTTTTTCATCCCTTCCGTTTTTTTGTTTCGACTTGCGTCTTCCGCGGGCTGAATTCTTACAAACTATCTTCTCTTTTTATCTGAATGAATCAATTTAATCCGTTGACACATCCCCGGTCATCCCTCTCTAACGAGGGAAAAGCATTCAGCGTTCCTCATTCTGATAAATTATAACGCAAAAGCCATTTTTAGGAATTATGACTGTCTCATCATCAGAGATAAATACATCATTATTAATAGATGTATATTCAATTAATTTTCCGTTGGGAACGTCCACGTGTGCACGGAGTACATCTTTCCAACTTTGCGTCAATAAAACCGCCAGCTTGTCGCCATGCTTGAATGAATTTGTTTGAACGTCAGGATTGCTAACTTTGTGGTATTTTGTTGCTGAGAACGTTCCGTTCAAAAGTATCTCTCGAAATTTTTCACGCATTGCATTTGCTTTACTTAGATATTCCTCGTAGAACGGAGCTTTGGCAATACTTGCTCGGCAACGGAAAACCGCAACATCGTTGACGCTTCCCTGTAAAAGCATTTGATTGACTTTGAAAACAACATCGTCACTGTCATCCTTGATATCACGGTCGGAGATGATCAATTCCGGAAACGCTGTTTTGTAAAGGTAGATACCCGCTTTTGTTTGGGGCGGAACGCCTTTTTCGCGCCAATCGGGATTCCACACCTGTGACACATTGCCGCACGTATGAACAAAATCACAGTATTGCGCCGTCTGATCTGTTGTGCATTCGATTCCCAAACCCATTTCGGGATTCTTTGACTTTGTGTGTTCATAGAGCTCACGGAGCATTTCACGCTTCTGCTTCATTAGGCCGGTAAATGGGACTTCGTGCCCATGCGATGGATCGCAACAGGGATAGGAGGCTAATCCAAGTTGATCGAAAAAGACTGAATCCGCTCCAACTTCCGCCGCAAAGTCGATATGTCTTTTTAGTATGTCGATCCACTCGCGACAGGAGGGACATGCAACTGCAAATGTTTTGTCAATGAACATACGGCAAAAGGAGCCGGTATTGCTGAAATTGTAATATTCCCGGTGTTCCGTTCCGTCTTCGCGTTTGATTGAAATACGCTGTCCTGCGCCAGATGTGTAGAACTCGGAATTTGCGTCGATCAATTGGCCGTTGAAGTAGAGGATCACATGTCCGCCTTTCGCTCGCACTTTCATTATATTATCCCGCAAGGCTTCTTTTCCCCCCTGTGCCATATCGGGAGTGTAAGCGGGATATCCTGAATCCATTCCCTCAGTGGTCCAACCGAAAATAAAAAGCGTGTCAAGACCGACTTTTTTTCCGTCCTCAAAAGCTTTTTCAATAGAATCGTAAGGGAAGAGATATTCCCCGTATTGATGTTTTAAAATGATTCTCTGCCAGCCTTGCGAATTCCTGATATGCACCGGAATTTCGGGTGGGACAAACCAGGAATCCGCCCATTCACGGTAGATGGCGGCCCCAGAAGTAAAATCTCCGGAATACGGAGCGGTCACAAATTCCGGAGACTTCCATGATTTACCCGGCTTTAGAAATGGATAACGCGTCATGAAGATGTTGACGGAATCCTCTTCTTTTTCAAAGGAATGCATCGTTATACCGAAGTCAACATCGTGACAGCCAAAGTAAAAACCGTCGTTTTCCCATTGGAGTTCGTAAAAATTCATAGAACAGGCGCGTCCGGGATAAAGTTCCAAATCTTCCTTGCGTAAATATTTATTGTCCGATGCCATATAGAAAGAGAAACTTTCGCGAAGTCTTGCCGGAAGATCTACGATCCGTTCACTGATGAGTTTTGAAGTGTACACTTCCATTGGCGGCTCCGGGTTTCGAATGGAAAAAACAGGAAATTGGCATTCCCGGACGATTACTCCTTCCGCTTGATTTTCAACGTCGATTCGCCAAACGACTCTATTTCCCGAAAGTTTAACTGTCACACGGACATTGAGTAACAGTTCCTTACAGAACTCAGTAAGAACCGATGCCGTTTGAAAAACCAGCCCTGATTCCGTTTCGTAAATTTCCGCTCGACCAGATGCCTTTGCCTCAATCTCTTTACACTCTCCATCGTCAAGAATCAATCTCCACAAATGATGGGGATTCACCAGAATACGACCAGTCTCAGCATTCTCAAATTCGATGAGTTCCCCATTTTTTGAAAATTCTAGACCCAAAAACTTGTTCGTTAAAGTTGCCATTGTGTTTTATCCTTTGAGTTTATCTTAATTTAGAAAAGAGTACTAAAACTTTAGTGGTTTGAAATTTCCCATGACTTTGAGTTCAAGCTTTTTAAAATCTCAAGTCACCCATTCCCGGTTTTTTATAAGCCCGGCCTCAAGCCTCCTCAAAGTATTGCCAGCGCTGTAAAGCAATACAGTTATGGTGCAGGATTCTCATCCTGCCCGCCGGAGGCATACGCAAATTATTACGTTTAAAACATTTCGTCCTTTGGTCGACCAACGATTTCGACGTTGGATCCCGCCCGGGGGCGCCCCGGAGCGGGTTATTCGCTTTGCGAACTCTATAACTCAGCATCCCATATGTGGGATAACTGTGAAATTTTTCTAATTATGTTTTTTCAAGATGAACAGCTTATATGAACGAGGCATAACACAGCCACGTGTATTACCATAGCTTCCTGTGAATTTAAAAAATCGTTTGGATTTGGTATAATTCGCGGCAATCAGTCCAATACGTCCATCAGGAGAGCGCCATAAAGAGTGAAGCAAAACAGGAAATTCTTTTTCGATGACCTTCTGTTCTCCTTCGCGTGTAAAAATAAAACGAGACAAGAATTTTACTTTCGTTTTCTTTACTTCCATCTTCCCAAACGGAAGCATTTCACCATCAAAAAGGAATTCACGGTTTTTATAGTAAAAACATGCAGTTTTACAAATGAAACTGTATATAATCCTAAATTCATTTGAATCGAGATGGCTGTTACGTAAATTGCAGACGGTGGGCTGATAGCCCCATATTAGAGTTCTTGCCATCTCCAGACAAAATTGATCAGGATATAATTTGTTCCATTTTTTTTCCTTTTTCCACGCCGCGCTTTTAGGCCACAGGGGATCCACAGGAGGGATACTGTCCGGCATCGCATAATTCCCGAACACAGGAAATTTCTCGTGATAAACAGCGGTAAATGCCGGAACAAATTCAGACGGCCACTCCATCCCCAACCTTTCCATGCTGGGAGACAAGGATATGGCTATATCAAATTCATTCATATAGTTTTCGCTTCCGTATTCGGTCGAAAGCAGCAATTCAGGATTTTTTTTCCTGATTTCAGTCAAAATTTTCTTGAAGCCTTTTGCCTGATAGTTTCCTCCTCCGGAAATATGGGAATGTTTATGACTGTAACAGCAATCATAAGTCTCACACCCGATCATGTCCAGATAAAGACTGGATATTTTACAGGACGCTAAACGACTTGCAATATATTTCAATTTTTTACCAAAAATATTTATGGCGCCTCCGCATATCCATGCTAAACTGCTGCCTGTAAAAACATTGAACTGAGCGGCCTTGATTTGTCCATTCCGCTGTATGACAGCTTCTTTATGTCCTCCATCTTTCCATCCCTGTGTTCCCATATCCCAAACTAATCCATTGGTATATACTTGGGTAAATATACCCTGCATGTTAAGTTCCTTAATGGTTCGACGGAAATGCGCTGCTCCTTCTCTAGGGGGCCAATAGGAGGGGTATAAAGTATCATAACCATGTTTATGCCACCAATACCAATCTAAAGCAACAGGCAATCCAATATCCTTCTGTAATTTTATTACTGGCGGAACAACTTCTTTTTTGTATCCACGGTTCCATATCCATATCGCAATCTCGCGTATTTGTTCAAGATTTCTCGCAGAACGATTCGCCCAAGTTTGTTTTAATGCCCATCCACGGTATATTTGACATGCTTCAAACCAACCGCCACGAAAGACTCCGATTGTCAATGGGTATGGAATTTTTCCAATACTCGTATACTCGGATGCAAGCGGAAGGTGATATATCCCCCGAAACATAATTCGTTTCCGGCCTTTGTCTCTGATAAACTGAAAGCTTTTCTGGAAGAAATCAGTATCACGGCAGTCAAAGTAATAACTCTTATACGATGAACAGCATGAACAAAACTGCATTTGCTGAAAAGGCGATTGATAAATAAGATTAGGATTTTCATTGTTATAGATATGATTTTTGATATCATGCATCACTATTCCCTGTTTGACAGGCAAGAGCAGATTGCTGCTGGAATATAAAGGCATAGAAGCTTCCGGAAAAACAATGTTCTCAATATAGCAGCTTCCATTGCACGCTCCATTCCATGAAATCTTTCCAGACAAAAGACCTTCGTGCAATTTCCAAAGGGTTACTACCTCAAAAGAATCTCCCAATTCACCGCAACCATTCCATCTGCACTGCAGCTGGCCGTCTTTTGCATCCTTTTTGAAAGAATACATATCTTCTGGAATGATAACCTTCTGTCCCCCCCGGGGTGTTTGTAACTCGACAGCCCAGCCAATGGCAAGGTTTCTTAAAAGCAGCCTTCCATTAGAATCTATCTTTATTTCAGACAAATCTTCTATTTTTTCAATCATAAAATATCAAGGCACCTTATTTTACGGCATTAAGACAAAAGTCTTGAATTGTGACGGATTTTTCCCATTGCATATGCCGGGAGTTAACTGCATTCCATATGGCGGTTGACCAAGGTAATCAGCATCAAAGTTCATAAAACTGAAATTGAAAACAGTACCGGGTTTCAGTTTTAACGGAAGAAGCGCATCTCTGGGAATAGCAAGCTCGTAAAGCGTGATATTTTCAGCAAATGGTTTAATTGATACCTTAAAGGGGGTAACTGTATTCTCCATTGTTTTGTTAGGAGCCCCAGCAGTGTAACAGAAACACTCTGTACCTTTTGGCGTAATCGAAAGCCCGAATTCATAATCGTTTACGTCGTAGCCCGTTATTCCTCGCATTTCATTTGAAACTGCATCATTTTCCGTGTCAAATGCGATTTGAAATGAATCATTTTCCCAAATCGAAAATCCTTCTTTGGTATTTACTCTGTTATCATCTTTGACTTCAGCGGCAAAATAGAAATTCTTATCATCATAAGCAAGGTATACCTTGGTCGTCAAATCGCTTTCACCTGTCCAGAGTCCTGCGGAAATAGAATGACTGGGATAGATAAATGCCGCATTATCAAGTATTATTGGTTTTATCCCTTTGAATTCTGACAAGTCTCCATCTATTTCAACAGGCCGTTTTATCTTTGTCACAGGAAGAATATCCAGTTTTGCGCTGAGCGGATATTTTGTATTGCCATTGACAATAATCTCCACGTTTATTACTTTATCGCACAATGTGGCATAGGAACTTTTCTCAATATTGAAATCAGCATTTATAGCAGAATATGCCTTAATGTCCACTTTTTTTTCTGTCGGATAAATGGTCATTCCATTCAGTTCCGGTTTAATCTCAACTTTAATATCTTCATTTATCTGGTTTATAATGTCGACAGAAAATGAAGAAAGGCTCTTTAATCTTATAACCCCCTTTATTTGAGGCAATGTGAAATAAGCCTTTTTGATTGTTTCCGCAAGATTATCCGGCGCCAGGTCAGATTCGATGAATATCGGATCTGAAGAAAGTTTTATCCACTTATCTCCCTTTTTCATAATGGTTCGGTTGTTCATAATATCATACATGGCAAAGTCTGCAGGAAGATTCATTTTAAAAAGCATAGGCTCATCTTTCAATGTCCACAGAGTCGCAACAGATACCGTACCTTTCTTAAATATATAGCACTGTATATCCTTATGGATTTCGATTAACTGACTTACTGTTGCATGGGCCAATCTTCTCGCTACGGCAGCATAAGAGGCGGCTGCCGGACGGGGACAATTTTTTATCCAAAGCCCCCAGTCAAGAACGCCATGTTGAGCTCCACTGAAAAGGAAATACAGCCAGTGTTTGTTTTCCGATACCGATTTAGCAATAATAAATCCTCTTGCTAAAGTTTGAGCCATTTGTTTGTTGTATTTGCTGTCAAGCGGGCTGTCCGACACGATGTCATATCCCTTTTCATCTATTGAGATAAATTTTTTGCCGTAAGGTTTTATAATCTCAAGCGCTTCAAGCAGGATTTCTCTGAAATTCGCGTTTTCCTCACCTATGGGCTTATAGCCTGGCCCAAATGTCCTGGCTGAATCCGTATATGGGTCAAAAGCCATTATGTCGAGATATGGATGAAGTTCTTTCCATAGTTCTCTAGCAATAGGAAAGCGAGGTTTTTTAACACCGTCGCAACCACTCACACCTATACCGCCCAATTCGAAACTGGGATTAGCTTTTTTTATTATAGAGTGAAGGTCCTTTACCGTTCTTATATAAAGGTCTCTTTCATATTTCATCCGGAGATCTATTTCACTACAAGCTGACCATTCGTTAATATGTTTCGCATATCTCTCCACTACTTTCTGCTCAAAATCAGCAAAACCTTTGTAATAGTCTTCCGTATTAATATTTTCTCCACGGCTTTTAAGTTCCTGGGTTTTCTTTATAATCCAAGGGGGATTCAGATAAAAATTTCCTGAAAACATATGAAAGCCTCCAATCATTTTAAGCCCATGGGCAATGCACTCGTTCACCCGGAAGTCCGTTTCTCCCCAATCGTACTTGTCCTTCTGGTACTCAATCCTCCGTGGCATAAAAACGCCTACTGTGCCAGCTCCTATCTTTCGGACGGTTTTAATATTTTCGACAGGAAGCCCTATCCATGAAAATCCGAAAAAAGGATCAGGGGTGTCGATTGGTTCATAAACTACAAACGACGAGATGCTGGAAGCTATTGGAATATTATCAACGTTCAGAGTAATGTGCACAGAATAAAAACCTTGCTTATTAATTACTTGCAACTCCAGTTTCTTTCTGGTTGCCGCGAGTTTGGAGAGCAAGGCATTCTCTTTTTTTTCATATATTTTATTATTAAAATAGTCTGAAACAGAAAAGCTTATTTCGACTTTTTTATCTTCAGCAAAAGAGTTGATGACAGATAGATGCATACAGGGGCTTTCCCCTACTGCGAAAAGGCCGAAGTCACCGCCGGGAACAGCTTCTCTTATTGAAATTGAGTTTCCCTGTGAAATTATTTCCTGAAGCTCTATGCAGTCAAACCAAACATTACCGCTTGAACTTATTGCAGGATTAGAACTTGTCCTTAAAAGAATCCTTATGTCTTTAGTGGTTTTGGGAACTGGAATTATCTTTTCTACATAAAACCAGTCTGAAGTTGTCTTGATATTCGGATATATACCATCATATTTAAACTTCGTGGCATTGTTTTCAGTATAAACTATTTCAAGAACTAAAGAAGGTTGGAAATTTGAAATATTTTCCGCTTTAATCCAGCCGGAGAGTTTATATTCATTGACTTGCGGATTATGCTTGCCCGACTGCATTAACCAGGCTTCTTTTCCTTTTTCCGCAATGAACTTTATAGAATGTCCGGAGTCTTTAGAAAAGGAAGAATCCACCAGTGGCGCCAAGGTATCTGATATCCATCCAGGACTGGCCCAAAATGAACGCCCATTTTCAAAGTCCCAGTTTTTTAAGACATTCATTGGACTTTTCTCGATGGCCATCAATGAGATACCCCAAAATAAAAATAATATTAACATTCCCAGTCTGTTCATTTTAATTTTCCTTTCTTGTTTGTTCATTTATCAGTTCAAGTTTGACATTGTCAAACCAGACAGTTCCTGTATTGCTTTTTTCAAAGCCTCCAGTGGGACTTGCAGTCTGAAGTATTACTCTCAGAGTTGTTGGATTTTCAGGCAGAACAAAAATTTTCTCATATTTAGTCCAATCCAGCTCTTTTAAATACCATGGTGTATTTATCCCAAAATACTTGTAGGATATTTTTCCGTCTTTATTGATAATGCATTCAACGGATATTGCGGCTATCCAGGAGTTTTCAAAGTCTTTGGTTCTGATCCAGCCACTGATTTTCAATTCTTTCCCCTTCATTTCTTCTTTCAATTTGATTGTCTGCAGAATAAATGCTTTCACGTTGGGCTTTCCTGCAAAACTTAAAGAAGCTGAGCCTGGACCTTGAATTATCGCCTTGTCAAGCTGAGGCTTGATTGATGAATTTATCCATGGAGGAACTTCCCATAGCAAAATACCTTCTTCGAAACTTCCATTCATAATTAAATTAACGCCATCTTGAGCATACAGGAGATTTACCACGCCGATGCAAATCATTATGGCAAGTTTTTTTCTTTTCATAATCAGAATTTCCCTTCTTAAAAAACCACTTTTAGTTTTTTCCTTTCAAGGAACGTATCTCATCCATTCAATCGCACCCAAGCTTTCAAATTCAACTTGTTTAAGGGATGAGGAATGCCCGTCCACCCATAATATGTTTATTTTATTCTGGTGGCGCACATCAAACCATACAGGAAAGTCACCACATACAGTACTGTATGTTTTTGATTTGCCGTCTCCTATAAGTAAGGCATTAGATGGATTTTTAACTCTATTTATCTTTTTTAAAATAAAACGGGGATCGACAGGATACCCCCAGGAAGACTGGTAATATCCACACCATTTATTGTAATTGTAATTGACTCCCCAACAAAGCTGTTCATTGCCAATCTGACAATCAAAAAGTTTTTTTACAGATACAGGAGTAGTTTGAGTCCATGCAAAGTTCCATCCACTGGAATTGTTTATACTTTCCGCTACTGTAGATACCCATATACGTCCTCCGGTCGAAGCTGACTGTGCGCAGGGTAATGTTTCTGAATTATCACTTGCGTAAAGGTGTATGCCTAATCCCAGCTGTTTCAGATTACTTTTACAGTTTGTGCTGTTTGCGACATTGCGAGCTTCTCTTAATGATGGAAAAAGCATACTTGCCAACATAGCTATTATGGCTATAATTGTTAAAAGCTCTATAAGTGTAAATAAAAGATAGTTTTGAATAATTTTTTTTCTTATGCCTATCATAAAAATCCTCCCCGTATAATTTACCTTATTTAATATAAAACCGATTTTTTGTTAAAAGTCAATTTCTCTTTGATTTCAGATATTGTTCCTTTCAAAAGTAAAACAGATTCTTCAAGTTTTTTCTCCGAGTCTATGGCGAAACCTATTGCAAGAGGAGGATATAGTTCGGTCTTTATAAGCCCGCCTAACACCCAAACATCATCTTGTTTGAAGTTTATAAGTTCCTGACTTGCTATTTTTTTTAATTCTTCCCCAAAACTCTCTTTTTCCATCGGCCTATCGTTATACCTTTCAGGAACACCCCATTTGTCAATGATTGAACCTATCTCTTTTTTTGATGATGCCGAAAGCAGCAAAAGTCCTGTAGCGCTTGCATAAGGATATTGGTTCCTGATTTCTATAGCAGCAGTATCCATGTAAGGATTACCTGTATAGTAATAAAGGATATATCTGTAGGAATTTTTCATTACTGAAATATTTACTAGAGACTGTGTTTTTATCGCAAGATTCCTTATGCTATCCTCCGAAGCCTTTATTATTTGAGAATATGGAGAGTGGTAAATATTTAAAGAAAACAAAGCCGGGCCCGGCACATAGCCTAAATTTCTTGAAACTTTATCAATATATCCTTTTTCTACCAGCACAGCCATTATCCGTGAACACGTAGCCGCATTTATTTTTATATTCGAAGCTACTTCCATAGGGGTTGCTGGAACTCCATTTTTACTTGAAATATACTCAAGGATATCAAAGGTTTTGTCTAAAGATTTCATCTTTATAATTCGCATTGTGAATTTATTAATTCTGATTATGTATTATATATAACATATTATGAATTATTTGTCAATAAGAAAACCTATCTTTTTTTAATGAATTTGGCAACATTCCGGAGCCCGTAACATCTGCCCTGATATTCTTGAATTAATCTGAAATAGATATTCCAACCCTTAGCTTTTCAGTCAAAAAAGGATTTGGTTTGATGGATATCTGTATATAATATTACAAAAGCGAAAAGATCGCAAAAAACGGCAAAACAAAATCAAACGAGCAGGAATATTATTGCAGGAAATGTAAGTTATATTTTACTCCAGGGAGCAATCCCGATTATCCTCACAGCCGTTTTGATGCTGAAACTATGCGTTTGACTGTCTTGTGATATTTCAGATTCAATTTGAGTCTGCGAAATCTTGTTGAAATAATGCTTGCCAGAGGAATTGACGTTTCTCATCAAACCATCTCACGCTGGATTAAAAGGCTTGGCCCAGAAATTGGGAAAAAATCAAGGTCACACTGGAATCCAAGACGTATATTAAGGTAAAAGGCGAATGGAAATATCTCTATTGGGCAGTAGATAAAAATGGCGAGACTTTAGGTGTCATGCTGTCTTCAAATCGCAATAAAAAGGAGGCAAAAAGTTTTTCAGGAAGACATTAAAGTTTCTCAAGGAGAAGCCCAAACGAGTTTATACCGATAAGAATCAAGCCTATCTCAGGCCAGTTAAAAACACCTTGAAAGCCAAGCATGGAATAATGCATATTACAGTTACTCCCATAGAACGAACTCACGTACTTATCAAACGACGATATCATTCTATGATTGGCTTCATGAACTTTAAGAATGCATTCTCTTTTATGGAAAACTTTGAGTATATCCGGGGATATCTCGGAGGAACAAATATCTCGAATCGAAAACAGCGTTCTGAGGTCTGGGACAAGATAGAATTTCCTCGTCAATAAAAAGGCTTCATAATCGAAAGATTCATGAGGATAATTTTGCTTTTTTCAAATATCAGGTCTGATATTACAGTCTTTGGTGGGAGGGAAACAAATCTTTTATTTGTTCTTAAGTAATGTTCAACTTCGTTTCTAATCCACTTCGGTGGGAGGGAAACCCGCGCTGTGCGCTTCGTGTTTTTCATCTCCCCTTGGTTTCTAATCCACTTCGGTGGGAGGGAAACCCAACGTTTATCCCGGTCGTCGGGAGGGTAACTTGTTTCTAATCCACTTCGGTGGGAGGGAAACATTTCCGCTATGTCGCCGTCGAGGATTCGTCCACGGTTTCTAATCCACTTCGGTGGGAGGGAAACGGTGCCACTCAAGAATACTGCTGGGCGCTGGAACTGTTTCTAATCCACTTCGGTGGGAGGGAAACCTATTTTAGTTAGATACGATGCAACGGACTCACGCGTTTCTAATCCACTTCGGTGGGAGGGAAACCTCACAGAGTCATCAATGCACACTAAATTTAATTCCGGTTTCTAATCCACTTCGGTGGGAGGGAAACTTCGAGTTCGGTTTGAATTGACTTTAAGTTATCTTGTTTCTAATCCACTTCGGTGGGAGGGAAACTTCGGCGTATGCCAGCTTGATCCGCACGGCGCATGTGTTTCTAATCCACTTCGGTGGGAGGGAAACCATAGACATCTATTATTCCCATATTCGTTGATTTTAGTTTCTAATCCACTTCGGTGGGAGGGAAACGCGGATTCCGACCAGGGGAAAGTAAAGGAAAGAATGTTTCTAATCCACTTCGGTGGGAGGGAAACTTCGTTCATATAAATAAATCCTCCTTGTTAAATGAGTTTCTAATCCACTTCGGTGGGAGGGAAACGGTCGACGCTGATCTCGCGTCTAAAAACAACGAATGTTTCTAATCCACTTCGGTGGGAGGGAAACCGAAATTGCAAAATCAGCGAAAACGTGTCCGGGTTGGTTTCTAATCCACTTCGGTGGGAGGGAAACTACTAATCTGCGAAACTGCGTATTTTATCCCTTTTCGTTTCTAATCCACTTCGGTGGGAGGGAAACCCCCTCTATATAGAGATAACAAAAATCGACAAGAAGGGTTTCTAATCCACTTCGGTGGGAGGGAAACTGTCTCTTGACTTACGATTACAGAGAAAGCGAATTCGTTTCTAATCCACTTCGGTGGGAGGGAAACAACGAAAACAAAAAGTCTTGGCACTATTTTCCTTATGTTTCTAATCCACTTCGGTGGGAGGGAAACAATATTGACCTACCGTGAGACTGGAGAGATAGCTCTGTTTCTAATCCACTTCGGTGGGAGGGAAACTCAGACGCATAATCAAGAAGATTGCGAATATCACGGTTTCTAATCCACTTCGGTGGGAGGGAAACCTTGTAAAGCTGGCTGGGCCGTTCGATAGCTACGAGGGTTTCTAATCCACTTCGGTGGGAGGGAAACGGGCCTCTTCTCAGACGACTACAGGAGTTGATAATAGTTTCTAATCCACTTCGGTGGGAGGGAAACGTCCAGTAATGGCATGTGCTTTATCTTTCCGTTAATGTTTCTAATCCACTTCGGTGGGAGGGAAACCTTCAAGCTGTTTTATCTTGATAGCATTCTTCAAGCGTTTCTAATCCACTTCGGTGGGAGGGAAACATTTCCCTCGAAGTCATGGAATTTAAGACGTTTACGGTTTCTAATCCACTTCGGTGGGAGGGAAACGAAAGAGTATTTTGAGGAGTTTAATATCCTTTATCCGTTTCTAATCCACTTCGGTGGGAGGGAAACGCAGAAAATCATAATTCAATCCTCTTCGGAATCATGTTTCTAATCCACTTCGGTGGGAGGGAAACAAAAACGCAGGAGCGACGTACCCCTAATTGTCTGAGGTTTCTAATCCACTTCGGTGGGAGGGAAACTTTTTATAGAGTTTGTCAAGATAAAAAACTGTATTGTTTCTAATCCACTTCGGTGGGAGGGAAACCAATGTCCCTTTTAATGTAGCTGCTGGAAATTCAAGGTTTCTAATCCACTTCGGTGGGAGGGAAACATTAATAAATTCAGTTTTCGTGATAGGCTTTAAAAGTTTCTAATCCACTTCGGTGGGAGGGAAACTGAATTTTCTATAATTATGGGAGCCGTTTTATTTTGGTTTCTAATCCACTTCGGTGGGAGGGAAACGTTTACCGCTATCTCGTAAAACAAACAGAATTGACGTTTCTAATCCACTTCGGTGGGAGGGAAACCGAATTATCAAAATCCGCCTGCGCCGTAACATCTGGTTTCTAATCCACTTCGGTGGGAGGGAAACTTCAAGGCCCCGATTATTCCGGTTGGACGAATTTTAGTTTCTAATCCACTTCGGTGGGAGGGAAACCGAAACCAGAGAATATCGCATTATCAATTTTTCAAAGTTTCTAATCCACTTCGGTGGGAGGGAAACCAGTTCCGAGACAACCCGTTATTATCATTCCATGATGTTTCTAATCCACTTCGGTGGGAGGGAAACGATTTCCGTGGGAACGCAGATAACAAGTTCAGTTTGTTTCTAATCCACTTCGGTGGGAGGGAAACAGGCAGATTTCTTTTGAAACGCTGGCCGCGCTCGGGTTTCTAATCCACTTCGGTGGGAGGGAAACCGTGTTAATGAAATTCAGGAACAGCATAGAGACGAGTTTCTAATCCACTTCGGTGGGAGGGAAACTTTCCATTCCTTTCTTTTAGTTTAAAGCTCATCGCCGTTTCTAATCCACTTCGGTGGGAGGGAAACTGCCCGTGTTCCAGTTGCCATCTATGTTTATTTCAGTTTCTAATCCACTTCGGTGGGAGGGAAACGGACAAGAATAATATCAGTGACGAAGACTTCGGCGGTTTCTAATCCACTTCGGTGGGAGGGAAACTAGGCAACCCGCCCTTCGTGAATCCGTTTACCCTGGTTTCTAATCCACTTCGGTGGGAGGGAAACATCAGTTATCACGGTATTGAATGTAGCGTATGATGAGTTTCTAATCCACTTCGGTGGGAGGGAAACGCAGATATGCAAATCTTTTCGAGCGTTCCGAAGAGTGTTTCTAATCCACTTCGGTGGGAGGGAAACCCACACTTCGGACATGCTGATACCCTTTACTTTCTGGTTTCTAATCCACTTCGGTGGGAGGGAAACACGGCTATACCCATTTTCCTTAAAATGCCTTCGGCAGTTTCTAATCCACTTCGGTGGGAGGGAAACTAATGATTCTGGCTGGGGCTAGCTGGCAACTGGCGGGTTTCTAATCCACTTCGGTGGGAGGGAAACTTTGCCTTTCTTTTAAGATTCTTTTAAGATTCCGGTTTCTAATCCACTTCGGTGGGAGGGAAACGTTCAGCGGGATTTGAGGCGGAGTAGCATTCGAGGGTTTCTAATCCACTTCGGTGGGAGGGAAACTTTTTGAAGCTCAAAACTAAAGACTCCTTTAGTTTAGTTTCTAATCCACTTCGGTGGGAGGGAAACCTCCGACTCGGATTTCAAACAGGATTTTGAAAGTATGTTTCTAATCCACTTCGGTGGGAGGGAAACTAAATATCGTAGGTGAACTAAAAAAATCTGGAATGTGTTTCTAATCCACTTCGGTGGGAGGGAAACCCTACATTTCGCTTGCCGATGCGGAAACCTATTTGTTTCTAATCCACTTCGGTGGGAGGGAAACCAATCTGCTTGATCAGCAAGCCAATAAGGTATCATTGGTTTCTAATCCACTTCGGTGGGAGGGAAACCCGAGTCCCTGCACGATTGCGAAAGGCCTCATACCCGGTTTCTAATCCACTTCGGTGGGAGGGAAACCAAATGTAACCGCGAAAAAACTCATTGACAGATCGTCGTTTCTAATCCACTTCGGTGGGAGGGAAACAGGGAACATTTCTACACGAATGCGTAGCTCTTAATGTTTCTAATCCACTTCGGTGGGAGGGAAACGACGCTGACGGAATGAATTCGGAAGAAATACAAAACTGTTTCTAATCCACTTCGGTGGGAGGGAAACCCTTCGATGCCTGGCGCGACTCACGGAAAGAAACATTGTTTCTAATCCACTTCGGTGGGAGGGAAACCCCCTCCCGATAGAATCTTCTTATCAAATATTTCTCCCTTAAATTTAAAAATCAAGTTGTCAAAGAGCCTTCGGATAAAGAATTTTAGTCTGTCGATCTTCAATGATGCAAATCGTTATCAATAAGTCATTAAAGAATATTGGACACATTTCCTTGTCCGATTCCTATTTCCTCTCGGATAATAAGTTTTTCATTTTCCATACGATACAATGTGATATGGCTTTTTTCTGCCCGTTGTTCTGCAATGATATCTTTAATCTGAACATATTGAGCTTCCGTTACCGATCCTTCAAAAACAGAATTCTGATTCCAATGTAGATATTGCTTAAGATGTTTATGCAATTTAGCGCAATTTTTTGATTCCGTGTCATATACAATTATAACAAACATCAGTATTGAATCCTGTATGGTTTAAATTCCTGATCCTCCAAGAGAAATTTGATAAGCTTATAGCAGTCAAGACGCAGCAACTGCCGATACGAGACGGAACGTTTCAGCGGAGGATAATCGACCGTTTGTCGTAATTGTTCATCCCATGCGGATAATATGCGTTTTCTAGCTTCATCTGTCATCAACATTCCATTGGTATATTGCCGGAAATCGCGGTCTGAGATTTCTTTCCGGTCGAATAAACGGAATATAAGCCTGTCAACAATGAGTGGTTTGAAAGGCTCCACAATATCCAGAGCAAGAGAAAAACGTCTGGTCTGAGGTGTGTGGAGATATGAAATCCCCGGATATAAAGCTGTGCGATAAAGTTCACTCACGCATGCCGTATATAGCAGGCTGTTTAAAAAAGAAATGATCGCATTGAGCGGATTGTCCGGCGGATGATATACCCTTTTGAAATTCAAAGCCGGTCCGCCTATCCAGTTTTTCCATGAGGAGTAATAGATATTTCTGACATTTCCTTCTATCCCCATCATTTCTTCAGGGGAATTGCAGGCATTCAGTGACTCCTGAAGGTTTTTGATTTTAGTTATTTCGTTTTCGAGGGAACCCTTTTTTCGCTGATAATATTGAAGCACAGAGAGGATGTTGTGAAATGTCGTATCAAGCAAAGCTTTGCAGAATGCAGAACGTTTTTTCTGATCTTTAAAAGCTTCCGCCTGCTTTATGACAAGATCGCCGCTAAGCTGTTCCGCGTGCGGCAAAAGAGAATTGCAATGATTCCCGTAATAGTTGAAGAAATGCACGGGTATTTTCTTTTGTCCGAGGAAATTTACAAGCTTGCTGTTGAAGGTCATTTCGCCGAAGACATATATTGCGTCAATGGTCTCTATCGGCAAGGCATGTTTCTTCTCGGGATTCATGTATTCGATCTCTTCGGATTCTTCATCCGAGATCAGTTTTTCTTCAGGCAGGTTCATCATTTCGAATGACAACGTATTGTCTTTGCGGCGAAGTCTTCCAGCTCTTGTGAGATATAGGTTCATGAGAAACATATTTCCATATATGCGCACGATTTGCAATAAGGGTATTCATGGAGGGACGGTGGAGCTTCAGTGTTTATAACTTTCCGACAATCTTCCATGTCCTTTAATGTTCTGGATTTTGCTTCATTATCCCATAAGACGGTTTTAGTCTGTTTGATTTTAGGATAATGGATTCTTGCTTCTGAAATCTGTATTCCGTTCTCATTCAGCCACCAGAGATAATAACGTACTTGTGCATCATCTCCTTTGCCGGGGGTTTTCCCTTTTTTAGTTTCGTGGATGTATCCGTTCTTGAATGAAGCCCAGTCGATCACGCCTACGTCGCCTAACGGAATATCTTTTTCTTCGCGGGTAAAGGTCGTTTCATGAATATGCATTCCGATCTGGACATTGACATTTTCTAGTTCCGGTCTGATTCCATGATGGAAAAGCCAGAGCTTTCTCTGACATACATATAAGTAGCTGATTTCTTTTCCGGTTATGTGCATATTGCTCATAATATCGAACCAGCGATCATCATACATTGCAAATTGTCTTTAATATCGATTGTGCCAACTTTATTCAAGGCTAATTCAGGAAGAAGCGTTTCACTTATAGAGATTTTCCTGTCTGCAATAAACTTGTTAAGTTCCTTAAAATCGTCTTTTTCAGGATTGCCGGACTTAATCTTTACTACGAGAGAATCAATATGTTCCATTGCTGACAGATCCTCAAGCAAGAGGATATCTGTCCCATAATCAGAAGTGAAAAGTTCCGCTATATATTGAGCTTGAAGAAAATTACAACCAAGAGTTCCTGCGGCCTGTGATTGGGCAAAAAAATCATCCAGCATCTCATTCAAGCCAGATTCAGAACTATCAAGAAAAATCTTGTTCTGTATTTCCAGAAGCTTGGCCGTGAGATCGGAATCTTTCAGGCCTGTATTTTCCCACTGACTAAAAAAGCGCCGTTCCTTTCGCCAGAATTCTGAAAGTTTTGAGGTGATATCAGCAAATGCTGTATCACCTGAACGGGGATCGTTTTGCAAAACAATATCGCTAAGTGTTTCGAACGAACTTTTGCTCTCCCGTGTAATCAATGAAAATACTTCGATAGGACACGGGGTGTCTCTGCCTTCACGTCCAGCACGTCCTCCTCTCTGTATTATAGAGGCAAGGCCCTGATAATCAATTATCGCATGATCAAAGTCAAGATCAACTCCGACCTCAATCATTTGAGTTGATATCAGAGTTACAGGCCTGCTCTTCATAATTTCTTTACAGGCTCTTATTATCTGTCGTCTGAGAATTGGAGGGACAAGTCCATCAAGAAAGATTATAGAACGACCTGACTCCGCTGCTTTGAGACAGTCTAATTGTTTCCACGGGTTATAAGACCCGTGAAATGCTTTAAGCAATGGCCATGTGCCTTCTCCTATCAGATTCAAGACAACGAGAAGATTTTTCTCTGAACTGTCGTGAAAGCTTTCAATTTTTTCTATGAGAGCATCAATGTTCAGATTCCCGATATTAATATATTGGCGACGGTTGTCTATCGCATTGTCTTTATATATTCCCACGCTTGTTTCTTGGGGAATACGCCCGGTTCCGTCAAGACCAAGATACTGGAATTCTTCAAGTGGAGTCGCCGAGCCGAAGATGAAGCGGCATTTGTGTTGGACAGCATAGGCGTTGGCAATTCTGAAGAAGTATGGCAAAATGCAGAGAGGAAGTTTATGAAACTCATCCATGATTATTATTGCATTCTTGAGTCCCAGTCCTCTGATACAGCGTTCTCTTTCAGGGTGGCACATTGCCATAAGTACCTGATTAAAAGTAGTTATGTTGTATGATTCACTGAAAGGCTGTACTGCTGTTTCGAGATTGAATGCCGGGTTGTCATTGTCCCGGTAACTTTCATCAGCATTTTTATCCGGCATTTTCTTTTCGCGCCTGATATAATTCCATATCTGGGCGTTGTCATTGCCGTTGAAGTATTCTTCGAAAATCTGGTCTGCTATCGATATCTGGGGAACAGCAAAAATTATTTTTGAATGCTTGTGCTTTTCCAGCAATTTTTCGGCAGCGGAAAGCATTGTTTCAGTCTTTCCGAGCCCGGTTGGTGCATCAATAAAATAAAAGAGACTGTTTTCTTCCACTACCTTATGAAATTCCTCTTTGAGGATAGAACGGAGTTGGTGAATCTTTTTTTGAGGAGGAGGAAATAATTTGGGAATTCTCTTTCTGAAATCCTTTTCAGGGTACGCCGAACTCCATGAAATCACAGATTCTTTTTTGCCGGACTGTTTTGCGGCAGATTCATGATCCTGAAAACAAAGTCTTGCCAAGATGGCTCTTGCGGCAAGGAATGCTCTCAAACGCTGATCGAATGGTATTTCCCAATAATTATTGAATTCGTTTATTTTTGCGGGTATAAGCGGCGCAAGATCACGAAATTTCGCCCATGCTTTACTGAAATATTCCTCTTGCACTTCTGGTAATATAGAAGGGATACCACAGTTTTTGTCGGTAAAAAAATATTCGGCCTGCCTATCATCACCTATTTTACAAAATTCCGCCTTGTTGTTTGCAGACAGGCCCAGATGCGAATGATGTGCGCCTCCTGCATGAAGTGCTGCCAATGACCATATTTTTGCATCCGGACGGTCAAGGAGCCTTATAAGTATTGCCGCAAGAAGGCCACCTGTTGCCGCATGATGATGTGGAGAAACTCCGTCATTTCCGATTATGTAATCTTGCCACGGCTTGGTTGCTTTGCCCAGATCATGGCACGCACATATAATCTTTTCCTCCAGATTTTCTGCGGCAAGACAAACTTCCTGAATATGCTGCAACAGATTTGAATTTCTTCCATGACTTAAAAGTAGCATAGTTATTTCTTTTCAAAAAAACAATATCCCTTTACTAAAGGATCTTCCAGTATTTCGCCGGGATTAGAGGGTTCGGGATAAACCCAATAACCATCAGAAACGACTCGTTCGAAAGTTTCTTCAGCATTGATCACATGCCTTGTAAAAGGAGTTGCTTCGCCAAATACATATTGTTTATGCATTGCCCAGTTGCCTCCGTCCGGAATATTTTCCATAATATCAATATTTTTGACAATGGCTCTGCAAAACGAAGCCCCTAAAAACAGTGGAAATGCTGGATTTTTTAACGCCGTCGCGGATCGATCAGCCTCTTCCCTGTTCAATTTCACGAGAACATCGTAAGATGGCTTTTCTATTACTTGCTGCTGCAAGCGAAGATTGTCGCCTTTGCTTATCTCTTTAACCCCGTTTACATTCCATGGCATCCGATACGGTGTACCCCCTGTCCAGCGACAAGCCACATGATAATCATTATCATGTTCCCATTTCAAGAGTTCCGGAGAAACAGGCCACGGCAGACCTTTTTTCATCTGATCCTTGAGTTTCTTGGAATCCTGTTGTCCAGCGGCAAGAGAACGTGGAGACGGGAAACCAAGAGCGGCACCGAGAAGCCCTGCTATATTGGAAGGGGCTGGACCGAGACTGGAGAATGACCCCATGGATTCATAGGGGTTTCTCCACATTGCCATATCCCCGCTCAAATTAAAAAAGAGAAATGCCATCTTTCACCTCAGATTGACATTGCAGTTTCCCGCCATATGGGATGCGAAGATGTTTCCTTCATTAGCCCCCCATCCATTCAGATAATTCGGAAGTATTGAGTTGAGAGCAGTGATTGCCTCTGCGTGGGATGTAATTTTCTTCTTGTCCAGTTTGCTTATAAGGTCTGCCGGATTTTCATAGCTGAGTTCGCCTTCCGGCTTCCAGCCGACTACGAACTGGGCAAACTGTGAACGTTGAGTGAATGATGGATAGCGGTCTGTGCTATAAGCCTTCCACATTCCGTTGATAAGGATATCCAGCCATCCGGCATATCCTTCTTTTTCCCACGCGACAACCTTGTGTTCCGATGCATTGATTTTGAGCATGTTCAGATTGATTTCCCATAATGCAAGAAAGAATCCATATTCCAGAGAATCGACTGTTGCCGATCCTGCAGATTCCTGAGTTTTGCCCTCCTTTTCAGTAGGAAAGGCATTGTTACGTCCCAAAGAATATATTTCGCAGGTATGGAAAGTTATAGGACGGAACAATGTATTAGCTGAATTTGTAACGTTAAAATTCTCTCCTTTTATTGCATGAACATAGCCAAACAGCGGTAAATCCAGACAGCGAACAAATGCATCTTTTTTATCTTCACCTTTACTGTCTATCGAATAAGCCGCACGAACAAGTTTCAGCCGAGTTGCGAAATCAAGAGAGTTTCCTGCCTCGTCTTCTTTTTCATAGAATATTGTAGCTTCAGGCTTGGCAATATTCTTTTCTGTCGCATAAGCTTTTATCCCGCGTCTCACATGGTGTTTGAGATGAACGTCGGAGGTAAAAACCTGCATCGTTTCATCATTTGTCCGCAAGGTTGATGTATAAGGATCAAGGTTAGGACGAGCTTGAATAGCTTCAAACCCAAATAGAATATATGCATTGCCGGATTCAGATTTCAAAGAATTAATTTTAACCATTTTCATGCTTCCTTCTCGTTTGATTTAAAATGAAAAACCATACCCATTATCAAGCCTGAATTGAATGTATCCTTGCGGCTGTCTTCCAAGCAGGAGTTTATAAAGGGCAATGTATTGCAGTTAAACTTTTTTTGTTCATTAAGATTCATGAGCAAGCCGATTCCTTTGGTTACCAGGGAAATAATCTGTTCTCCTCTCAGCGTTGAAGGATGGCGGCCTTGTGTAACAGAGAAGCTTCTTCCTGATGTGGTAACCGCATAAGTCAACTCGTTAAGCAAAATACCGACCAATGCGCCTTTGATAAAAAGCGAGAACTCTTCTCCCGGAACGCCTTGCCACGCTTGAGTAACAAATGCATCCAGCTTCATTTTTTGCTTTTCCCACAAGAGCTCATAGACAGGTCCTGCGAGGTCGGCAGTTTGAGGACGGGTAGCCATTATTTCAAACACTCCTTTTATTGTAAGTTGATATTGTTCAACTGATTTTAATTCTGCCTCAAAACCTATATCATCCAGTTTTTGGGGTGTATTTATAGCTATGTAAATAAGGTGCTGGAGTCGTCGTATTTTTCCAACTACGCGAAAATATTCCCCGGCCTTCCTGCCAGAAATGAGCTCCTCACCGCTAAATGCCTTGCCGTATCGTTGAAGGCTATAGAAAACTTCATTTGCTGATACATAGTTTTTTTGTAAAGCCGAAGTGAAAATTTTTGTCCAGTAGTTATAAACACAGGGTGTGTCGCTGTCTTGGCACGTCAGAGCTTTTTTCATGTAGCCGACAATCGACATTTGGATGCCTGAGTTCAATATTTCCTGATTCAGGCATTGAAGATATCTTAATGATATTCCGGGAAAGACCTGTTGAATTATTATTTTTTTCTTCGGGCCACTTTTTTCGATATTAGAAAGAAATAGTGTTGCACAGGAGGCGGGAATGGGAATGAAGTCTGGCCGTTCAGTTATGATTCTTTCCTGATCTTCATTTTTTTCTTTATTCTTTTTCTTGGCTTTCTTATCTTCCAAGAATATTTCTCGCTTCTTATTCTCGGAGTCAACAAACTTCTCCAGTTCTTTATATTTTAAATCGCCTTCAGGAAGAAATAGTAACTTTGATGCTGGATTGGGAGACACTTTTACAGGATAGCTTAACTGATTAGCCTTCAATAAAGGTTTACGTTCACTTAAGGTAAGAGCTCCCATTAATCTTGTATATTCAGAGTCGGAAATATCATCAAGCTTATACGTTTTTCCAAAGGCATTTCTGCCTAATCCGCTTCCCATCTGAAATTCTTCGGAAATGTTCTTTTTTGTTTTCTCCGCAACTTCCTTCTTTGGAGCTTTCAGAAACTTCATAAATTCAATAGAATGTTCGATATCCACATTCATTTCTTTTAGCTCATCCCAATCTCCGTCAATTATATCAGCAAGACCTAAAACTATTTTTTTTCCATCTGAAAGGGTGCAAAGTACAGAAAGCGCCCAATCTTCTTGGGGCGGTTTGAATTTATTCCATTCTTTTTTAATTTTTTTTGTTTTATCATTTTCTATCAGTTTTTCGAATAAAGGCAACTGTACTCTGATTTTTTCAGCGGCAACCAGATCGAACATGCTTACCCAATTTAAAAAACCTTCTGAATATCTCATATAAATAGCGGCCTTGGCAACACCTCCAAAGTTAGGCGTTCCATCCTTAAAAAAAATAGAACTTCCATTATATATTATTGTTTCTCCCAAAGATTTTTTACTGGCGAAAAATTTTTGCCAACTACCATTTAGGGTGTTGCTCCCGTCTGAAGTATCGTCATAATGTAGTAATGTACGCGGGACAAGACCTTCTCCGGTTATATGCCACTCGGCTAATGGTATTTTTTCTCCTTTCGAATTAGGTTTTTCAATGAATTCTTTCAGTTCTGAAAGATAAACATTTACAGAACCGCTTTCTTTAATGTCATATGCACCACGTTGTATGACCTCGTCCATGTATTTTATCAGCATGATTTGCCCTCCTCGACAAGTCCGTAGCCTTGCGAATTCAGTGAACCAAGCCCGGCTACTCTGATTAACCGTTGAATAGGAACAGGAGCCTTCACCTTCACTGGACAGCGCCATGACTTTATAGCACTGCTTTTTCCATAATGCATAATAGTTCGATATTCTTGTTTATCTGATAAAGGAAGGAATTCAATACGGATACATTCTTCCGGAGGCAATTCCTTCAGCCCAGCATCCGCAAGCCAGGATTTTGCAATATCATCACGAATTTCATTCAGACGTAAAAATTTATGATGCAGATTTGCCGCAAGAAGTTTTGCACAATCGGGACTGCCTTCTGGTGTCGTATCGGGATATATAAAAAGTTTCTTTTCTGAAGAGCGAGGACTCCAGGTAGTACATATTGATGCAGATTGTCCAAAAGAACGCCATATCATTTCTTCTTTAAATTCGGGAGGCGCCACGATGTTAACTCCCGTCACATTGAAATCATTGTCACCAAAACTAAGGGTTCTTGCCGAAAGGATCGCTTCGCCGAGAGTATTCAGAAATTCAGGGATCGGACTTGCTATTCTGAACCATAAGCGTTCGCCAAGCATCATTCTTTTTCTTTTTTCTCCTTCAATATCCACCAGCCTGGGATTCGGCATACTGTTCAATGGCGAAAACACAAAAAGCTTGATCCTGTTCTTATGTTTCCCTTCATGAAGTTCTTTTGCCATATCGGGATTATAGTTCATGATCTTACTCATCAGCGCCGAATGCATTTCATATAAATAGTCAAATTTAATGATCGCGTCTTTTTTGGTTTTAAGCTTGATCTCCAGTTGCATGGCTATTCCCTTCTCTCTTCAGTAAAGAACATCGGAATGAAAATTTTAAAATACATCATCACTATTTATCATCTTCGATAAATTACAAGAATAAATTCAGTGTTTTTGTATTATTAAATATCCCAAGGGACCACTGGAATATAAAAGGAATCAGCGTGAAAGAGAGGGGAGGGCGGGAGAAACTTGAAATGTCATGTTGACCGGGTTGTCTACAAAGCCTATCAACATACTTATCTTTTAAAGCTCAGATTCATTCTCCTGCTCAAATTTAGTGCTCTTGTTATGCTCTTGTTATTCGCCGTAAAATGCCGTAAAAGGCACGTTCGTCAGCTTTTTGGAATTTTATGGATTTCTTGCGTAAGTAGTTGATTATTATGGTACCCGGAGTGGGACTTGAACCCACACGACCTAAAGGTCAACGGATTTTAAGTCCGTTGGCTTTGCCTCATTTTTTAAGAAATTGTATACTTAATGATTACTTGACTTGTCGCGGAGGTGATACTATGCTATCATAAAGTAACACAATGTAAAGGCCAGAAAAATGAGACGTAAACGCGGGCAAGGGCATATTCTCAAGAGAGGGACAAGCTATTATCTGAGATTCTGCATTGACGGGCAGATAATAACTAAGGTTCTCCGTGACGAAGTTGGCGCGGCGATTAAAAATCAGAGAGACGCAGAGAAAGCCAGAGATGTTATTATGTCCGCCTATGCCGCAAAGGACAAAAAGGAATTGCGGAAATCTGCCGTTAACGCCTTGATGACCGCAGAAACAAAGGCAGAGATCGCGGCAGATATAGCAAATCCGCCCCTGCGAATCAAGGAGGCTTGGCAAGCATATCTTGACAGTCAAGGGAAACCGGACAGCGGAGAACGTACATTGAAAGATTATGAGGGGTATTTCAATAAATTTGCCTCTTGGATTGCTAAAAATCATGCAAATAAAATATTTATGCGAGATGTAACGGAGGAAATCGCGGCGAATTATGCAACGTATTTAAATAAATCGGGATTGAGCGCAAACAGCTTCAATAAAAACATATCATTCATGAATTTGCTTTATAACACATTGGAAAAAGCAATTCGATTGAAAAAAGAAAAAAACAACGAGGCGGCAGAAGAAAAAAAATCTCCTTTCGATAGAGGATTTATAACAAGGAAAGAACTCAAAAAGCAAAGCCGCCGTGAATTTACCATTGACGAAATTAGACGAATATTAGATTCCGCAGAAGGAGACCTACTTTTATTGTTGGAAATAGGCATATTTACAGGCTTGCGGTTAGGGGATGCCTGTACCCTTAAATGGGGCGAAATTGATTTGACCAGGCGAATTATAAAAAGGACATTGAACAAGACTGGAGGAGATCCTATCCTTATCGGAATTCCTCGATTATTACAAGAAAGCCTCGAAGCTATTCCAGCTAAAGCCCGCGTTGGATACTTATTGCCGGAGATCGCGGAAATTTATCAAAATGTCAATACGCGCCCTCGGATCGTTCGGAAACTACAAGAGCATTTCAAAAAATGCGGGATTGCGACATGGAAAGCTGGAACGGGCGGGGAAACCGGAAAGCGGGCAGTTGTCGAAGTCGGATTTCATTCTTTGCGTCATTCATATGTTTCCCTGCTTGCCGCCAGCGGTGCGCCCGTTGCATTGATTCAGAAACAAGTCGGACATGCAAATCCTGAAATGACCAATCATTATCTGCATATGGACGAAAGCGGAGCGCGGCAACTTGCGGAAGCGTTGACATTGACAGCCAAATGCGAACAAAAGCAAGAACCTGAGAGAGAACGATTAGCCGAGCTTGCAAGATCAGCCGACATTGAAGCGGTGAAAAGAGCCTTGAAAATACTTGAAACAAAGGATTGAAAGATGAAGCCTAAAAAGAAAAGCATGATGAGCAAAAAGGCAATAACACCTGATTGTGATATTTTATCTTGGGATAAATTTGATAATCTTACAGAAAATGAAAAGACTAACATATTTGATTCTTATCATTTTTTTACGGGATTTTATGATCATGAGTATGCTAAAGGAAAAAACTTAACTGCTAGGAGTAATTGCATTTTAGCTAAAGGCAAACCGTTAACTAGCAATGACTTTAGAGGAGAAAAAGAATTTGAGATAGCAGCACTCAAAAGAGAGCTTAATGATATGAAAATATTTCTTAAGACATTTATAGAAAAAGAAGGGATTGCATCAATAGACTATTTCTGTATACCAGAAATAGAAGAGTGGCACGTCAATATCTATGCCTTAGACGATTTTAAAAAAATATGCAAAAAACTATCAAATATCAAGGCTTTTGATGGAATATATACGCGAGTAAAAAGAGTCCTTGAGAATTTAAAACTAAGTCCCAAAACAGAAAAGAAGTTAACACAAGACGAGATCGATAGAATTGTAAAAGAAGTTATTAAATATAATACGGAGGGGAAACAACTAATAGTCGGCCCCTCTTTCAATCTTAGGTTAATATCAGAAATAAACTCTTTGATTAACTTCCTTGAAGAAGGAAGTTATCTAAAACTATCTTGGTGTTTGTTTGGTTTTTTTAGGCGATATTATAATTTTATCTATGATAAATATGACAAAGAATTATTGGAAATTAGACCCAAATTTGCAAAGTTTACGCGTTGTCCCAGCGAAGTAAGATTGTTGGCACTCAAGCGCAAAGCGGAATTAATCGCGGCGGGAAAGACTTCTCGACAAGCCAACGCGATAGTACAAGCAGAATTTGAAAATAATCCGACATGTCGGGGACTCTTCAAAAATTATGGCACAGAGAATTGGAAGAAACTTTTACAACCCATCAAAACGGGAAAGATCGAAGTTTCCCGATAAAGGGAAAGATCGACAATTCCCGTTAAGTCGTTAATTTAAAGCATTTTACATATTGCGTTATTTTTCTTTGTGATGTAGAATGATTCTCATAGAAACGAGAACATTGTAACAAACAAAGGAGAAAACGACAATGCAAATCTCTCAGAAGATCAAACCGGAAATTATCGCGGGTGCAGTCGGGCTGTTACAGCCGTATATGCCCCAGCTTTCGGCACAAGGGCTTGTCAATGCACTTGCAAGCTTTGAAAACACGGAAGACAAGAAAGACACTCTCGAAACTTTCCTGACTCCTCGACAAGCAGCGGAAGCCTTACAGGTATCGAAGCCAACACTGTACCGCTTGATTCATGAAAACAAAATCTCTCTCATCAAGGCGACAAAAAGACTTTCCAGAATTCCAGCGGCAGCGATCAGAGAATATCTTGCAAATGGCGGATATTCAGGCGGGAGGGTTTGAAATGAAAGCTAAAGAAAAAGCCCCAGCGATAGGCGGGAACCTTGCCGGGGATACGAAAACTTACAATGATAGGATTATACATTGTGATAGCAATTGCGTCAAGTTCTCTTTTCAAAATAGCGAAATAAAGACCTTCATCGATAAGAATTTTAACTTATGGTGGGTTGCTGCTGATATTTGCAGGGCGTTAGGGCTTTCAAATACAGCAGAAGCTTTGAGAGGACTTGACGATGACGAAATTTCTAATATCAGAAATTCTGACATTAGAAATTTTGCGGTTCCTAACAGGGGCTTGCGTATCATTAATGAACCCGGTCTTTATTCCCTGATCCTTCGAAGCAACAAACCGGAAGCGAAAGAATTTAAACGATGGGTAACTCATGAGGTTCTCCCGGCTATCCGGAAGCAGGGCTTTTATATTGCGCCAAATCTTACACAGCTTGACATAGCAAAGGCGCGAGGGTTTCAGCTTATCCGTGAATATATCAATATCCCCCTGTCTCAGTACGGGGCTATTTCCAAGCGAACTGGACTAGCTCGAACGCAGGGGATTTTTTATTTTAGAAGCAATTCGCGCTGTCCGGAGCCTGTGAATAAGAGCTTGCAGATGACCTTTAGCTTTTATGAAGACGTTGAAAGATTGAAGGGATGCTAAAATGAAAAAAGAAAAAGAAGATCAGTGTGCCAACATCAGCCCGTCAAAACGAAATATGTATATCATGGAGCAGAATCGATTGAATGCAATCCGCATGAAAGTAAGGCTTGATTGTATTCGGTATCGTAGAAGTTTAAGGAGTAGTTACCGTGCCAAATAATCAACAAACAGCTCTTAATTGCCTGGGGTTCGTATCTCCAGATTGTCAATATCCCGAATGGCTGAAAATTGGGATGGCTCTCAAGTCTGCCGGGTGCACCGTTGAGGACTGGGACGAGTGGAGCCAGCGAAGCGAAAAGTATAAGCCCGGCAACTGTGCAAAGCACTGGAATACATTCAATGGCGGTGTTTCGGTTGCGAGTCTCGTGTACCTCGCAAAGAAAAACGGTTACGTACCGCCAGAAAAAGAAGTCGATCCGGTGCAGGCGGCGGCAAAAATCAAAGAAAGCTCTATAACCCTTGAAAGAATATACGTTTACAGAGATGAACAAGGGAAAGTCGTTGCGCTAAATCTGCGTTACAGGCCAAAGACTTTTCGCCAGCGCTTCGCACTTGTTGAGAATGCCGATCCCGGCAAGCCGGATGATGAAACACAATGGAGCCGAAAGAAGCCGGAGGGCTTTCAACGACCTTTGTATCGTCTGCCGGAATTGATTGCCGCGCCGATTGATGAAGCTGTTTATTTCGTCGAAGGAGAAAAGGATTCTGATACATTGACAGAACTCGGATTCATTGCCGTAACGACTGGCGGCGCAATGAATAAGCTTGAGGAATGGCACAAGCCTTTCTTGAAAGGGCGCACGGTTATTATAATCCCCGACAATGACAAGCCCGGCTTTGATTATGCGCGGAATTTAAAAGTTTCTCTTCGCGGAATAGCCGCACAAATCGGAGAGATAGCGGACGACCTGAAAGCAGAGACGGGCGGAAAGGATATTTCCGATCATATTCAATACTGGCGGGACGAAGAAGCCGCAGGAAATGAAGCCTTGAAAGAAAAGATTAAGAGTTTGCGCGTCCGCTACTTTCGAGACCACGATCTAAAGGAACTCGAAGCGGTTAAGGTTCAGGATTTGCGAAAGATTACATCCCCGGTAAATGGATTGCAGGGAGGCCGCAAGCCTGTAGATGTCTATGCAAAAGCCGTCGAATTCAAAGCCGACTTTGAAAGTCGAACTGGAAGACTTCAGCAGTATAAAAACGATTGGTATTTTTTCAATGGAAAGATTTATGAAGTTTTTGCAGATATCGACCTAGAGAATGCAATCTTTAAGTTTCTTCAACGGAATTACGGGGATGATGAAGATTTGCGTATTTCTAATTCTCTTGTCCGGGATATTATCGGCAATCTCGGAGGGCTTTGCGGCTTGTCC
>MVRV01000023.1 GCA_002068015.1 Smithella sp. PtaU1.Bin162 | reverse complement strand
ATCCAAATAAATGCAGTTATTTGTACATGTAAAATAAAATTGTTAGCATCCGGACCGAATGAACTTGAAGGGGAAATATTATGTCGAGGAAAAAATATACCGTTCTTGTTTTATTAATTTCATTCATAGGATTGACCATATTAGCATCTGACACCAATCACAAGGATGTGACCACACCAGTTTGCAAGTACAAAAGCGTTGTATTTAAGGAATCCTCACACGATAAAGGAGTTAGCATGATAATTACAGATCCTCAGAGGATTAATGAATTTATTGAATGGCTTAAAAAGAACAGAATTCAGGCAGATCCACGCTTAATGAGAGCACAAATATATCCCTGGACGATTATATTTTCATCAACGGAACATCCTTCTTCTGATTTAAAAGATCGTCATGTCGATTATCTTTATATCACTATATTTGGTTTTATTGATAAAAAAGACGGGAGAATTATTGATGGTGCTGATGTGGAAAACCTGGAAATAGAAAAACGAAAAATTAAAGAAATAAAAAACTTTTTCAAAAAATACGGAAAACCATTTTCTGAATATAATAATAAAATATTTGATGATAACGAATCTGACAAAAATTACGAATCACGTTTATAGGGCATCCAAGCCGGGGTTGCCAGGGATTGCAAAAAAAGGCTTGCATCATGTGTTAAGATAACGTTTTGACAGAAACCCAACAAGGGAAAGAGGAGATATAATTAAAGTGATTTTTTAATGCTAGTAGATTTTGTACAATCATAATAAAAACAGTGACCGGGTAAAGTAACTGTGATATATCCAAGAAATATTGATTATGAAAGTGTTATAGATGTCATAAAGTTCATTGGAATTGATGAACTCAATTATTTAAATGCTACCCAGCTTTGTATCTTATTATTTTCTTTCCAATTCGAAAAATATGAAAAGCTATCTCTATCTAAAGAAGAACTTGGAATTTTATTTTCAAGAATGGTAAATGATAAAATAATCAATATCAATTGGGATGAAGATGTTATAATAGCTGAAAAATTGGGTGTGCATAGGTTATGCCCACAAACGTCTGAACATTGGGTGGCAGTTTGCATGTCAGTCTTAAAAGCAGGAAGTATTGTTAATGATCTGAACGTGCAAAATAAATTAATACGTTTGCTGAAATCATGAAAGCAGCTTTGTGCGGTATCGGTGAAAAAGGCGAAACGCCGTCTGCTCTACAGAACGGCGTTAAGCTGACAGCCGCAAAGAAAGTTTCTCCAATCAATTATGATCACATAGCGTCTAAAGTGTTCAATGTTTATCCGGTTTGATTCTGAAAGCTGATTTTCAGAGCTTATCTTTGCGCCATTCGCATCCGCCCACGATGTTTCATGCCGGCACTATATTATTTTTTTGTTAGGATAATATTTATAGCGCTTTATCTCCTGCCGTTACGCGATATATTATTTCGAGCGAGCTGGAATTCTTCGCGGCGAATGGCGATAAAGCCATTTTTGCCGTAAAAATCCTTCCAGAATCAAATCTCGTGACGATATGAAGCGATTGCCGCGTGAAAATAAGCGGCATGAACTTTTTATCGCCAAAAATATCATAAAGAACCGGAAACGGTTGTTACTTTTATTGTCCTGGATACGACTTAATTAGTATGCCAGTGATGAAGAGGATTGCGAAATGAGCAAAGAAAACGTAAAAAGATTTTTTGAGACAATCGATAAAGACCCGGAACTCGAGGAAGAGTTTCTCGAAGTGGTGAAAATGGAAAACGATCCGGAAATCATCGTCGCCTTTGCGGGGTTGAACGGTTTTAATTTTTCCTGCGGCGACATTCGGGAATTCTGCCGGGAAATGGCGGACAGCAAACTTGACCACGCTGAGCTGGAAAGTGTTCGCGGCTGAAAGCAGACAAGTTTCCAATGATGTAAGGGTTATTGGAAACAGTTTTTTCCGGTTGCTCGTTGCTGTCCTGGCCGTATATTCTGTTGCTGCTCCCCGGCTTCGCCACCCTGTTCCTGCTGAAAGTCTTCCGGATAAGTAAACCAGCCTGAGTCTTGCGAGTTTGGCGACACACGGCAGCGCCATGTTGCCGAATCAGCAAATAATAGGCGTCGGACAATAAAAGTCTTCCAGGCACTTTTGTGGAAAAAGATGCGTTTCACTGGACATCAAGTTCTTCTATCTTCAGTCTGATAGTGACGATATAGGGTGGAACACCTTTTTCCCAATGGCCGTAGGAGGTGGTGACGAACGTACCGTCAGGAAGGATTTCCAGACCGGGATAGCCGCAGTCCCAGCGTCGTTCCGGATTGCCGTCGTTAACCATCAAACGGATGCGATATTGACCGGGGCGGCCTTCGAGAATGTCCTGATAAGTACCGACCCATGCTACCCAGTCACCACAGGTCGGGCTGTTCGTGAGAATATCCCGGAAGGTGATAAACAGCCGTCCGTCCGGGGCATACCGCGCCACGTGGCGGTCGCCGGTTAATTCGTCGGGCAGTTCGCGCGGGGCGGACCATGTACTGCCTTCATTATCAGAGAAAATGACCATGGAGTTATGCCGACGGGAGTTATCCCGGATTATGACGGCGATCTGGTTGCCGTCCGGAGAACGCAATCCGCCTGGTTCACAGAGCTTTGCTTCAGGAAAGTTGGTGATCTGCTCGGGCTCGGACCAGTCTAGACCGCCGTTGCTGGTGATCATTTTATACAAATCGAGTTTTTCATTGTTGCCGTATTCATAGTGCTGCAGCGCCATGTAGTCGCCATTTTTAAGACGGATCATTGATGAACCGGTAACTACGCTGCTGTAACCGGGAGCGCCGATCGGAGTGAGGGGAGTCCAGTTTTTGCCTTCATCCTCCGATATGGCCTGTCTTACCGGTACTGTAAGGTTCCCTTCGTTGCCGGAGAGAATAATCAGGCGACTTTTTCCCTGGCGATCAATCAGTCGATGAATGGTTGGACAGGAGATGCTGGTTCGCCAGTTTTCCGGCGTCGGCAGCCGTTCACTCCAGGTTAAGCCGCCATCGTCACTGCGCTTGAGCACCAGTTCGCCGATGGCGTGCCCTTTGGGATACACGGCATAAATCGTT
Organism: Smithella sp. PtaU1.Bin162; assembly: GCA_002068015.1. Classification (GTDB taxonomy): domain Bacteria; phylum Desulfobacterota; class Syntrophia; order Syntrophales; family Smithellaceae; genus MVRV01. The sequence continues at coordinate 8,971 of MVRV01000023.1, read as the reverse complement.
CGCTGGTCAGCTAACATGACGGTAGTAGGATGACCAAGATATTGCCCTTTCTCCTTGTCAACGACAACTCGCCGACTCTGATCGGAACTAAAATCAATGAATTTCATGACATATCAATCCTTGCCAATTAGTCAGTGTATACATTGTATACTTCAGTATTGAAAAGTCAATACCACAGACGATTTCTTTTCGTGGGGAAGATGGAATCAGAGGCGGCAGGGGTGAGTTTTTGTCTATGCCCTGAAGCCCGGGTTATTATGCAGGAATAAGAGAAAGAGCGGCCCGACTGAATGTAGACGGGATAATTTTCATTATCTCGTCTCTATCATCAGCCGGGCTCTCGCTGGAGCTCTTCCTGGCAAAAATATCGTTATTCGGGCCGTTGAGTCCGCATTTTGTTGCTTAATGTTTTGACTCAGCAGAAGGGGTCTGGTCCGGATCGGTACCAAAATGGTTGTTGTTCATTTTGATCATATCGCAATGGTCCATGACTTTTATCGCCTGCTTTTGTGGTTGGGTGAAAGTATTGTCGGACAGTGTTACCGGGCCGGCGTGTCTGAGTTCCCATGGCGCAGAGGAGTCGATATGATTATTGCGGAGCAGTACATCACGGCAATTGAAAATCATGGAAATTGATCCGGGGCGGAATTGGTTGTTGCTGATGAGCAGATCGCGTATCGGGCGGGAATCTGCTATCCTGTCACCGATCCGGTAGAAGATTTTCAGATCCGAGCCGTTACCTGAAAAGCGATTTCCGTTGACGGTTACGCTGTGGGGAGGGTTGAGTTCTTTCCAGCCTCCGGCGAGCATCGATATCTCCATCCCGCATTTGATGTTTTCCAGGATGTTATCGGAGATGATCGCGTTCGATATGCGGGACATGATTCCTCCGTTGCGTCCTTGGCGGAAGATATTCCCCGTCACGATAGTGCCGCTACCATGCATGCTTCTGGTGAGGACCAGATCCGGCAGGACGGCTACTTTCATCCCGCCGGTGGCGTGTTCCATGTGTTCGAAAAAGGTGAGTGATTTTGAACCGATCGATTGCAGCGAGTTTACGCTTCCGATCGGCGATGACAGACTTATCCGTGTGCTGCCGTCCGGCTGCTGGCGTGTTGCGGTTACTATGCTTTCTGCCTTGATATAACCATTGGTCCCGTCCACGATTGATATCGGCAGCCCGGGCCGGCAGGCGATGTTGTCGGTTACTATGCTCATGCCGTCCGGCGCAACTTCACGCAGGTCTTTGCCGCCGATACAGGACATGAAGAAGTCGTCGCCAAGGCGGGAGAAGCTGTTGTTGGCGACATAGGCGCCTATTTCCGGCGTATTAACCTGGCAGCCGTCGCCGTTGGAACACAGCAGGCGCCCTGGTTGTGAAGCTGGAGCTTCTATCCGGCAGTCTACCAGGTTTAAAGCATAGGGACGGTAACCGCAGAACGTCCAGCCGGGAGCGCTGTGTACGCTGAGTTTTTCCAGGGTCAGATGACGGCAGTTTGCATGTCCGACGATGCAGGTGAAAATACCGTCGCGCCGCGCCATCAGTACCAGTTTACGGCCGGTCGCAATTCCTTCAAGCAAGGGTTTGACCGAACTGCGGCGAAGATGAAACGTATACCGCCCTTTGCCGTGCGGAACGACTCCGGACATCCATTTGTCTCCTGCCTGGAAAAACTGTTTGCCGGTGACAGGATCGTGTATGGTTGCCAGCGGCTGCATCGCCGAGATGAACCAGGGAGCGGAGGGAGGCGGATAGCCATGTTCGAGCTGCCACTCGATAGTGTTGTTTTTGATGTCGGTTGCGGTGATCGTCCCCTGGGTAAAAGGTAGATTGAGATAATCGAAGTCAAGCTGGCGGATGGTTACGAATTTGCACCCGTCAAGCATGAAGATCCCTTTTGTCGGATCGCTTGCCAGCAGAGTGGCGCCAGGTTCTCCAGCGATGGTGAGGTTGGAGATGTTTTTCAACTTCGGAAGGTGGGTTTCCGGAGCCCAGGCCTTGGACTGATATTTGATCAGGCGACCGTATTCTTCAGTTGGTTCTTTGCCGGTTGCCGTTGTTCCCAGACGATACTTGCCGGCCGGGATTATGATTTTGACCCGACCGGATATTTTTGCGGCGGTCGCAAAGGCCTGGGCAAATGCCGGGGTATCGTCGTGAATGCCGTCGCCAACTGCGGCAAAATCCTTAATCGAGATAACTTTTTCTTCGCCGTTAGTCTGACGGAATTTGACGTAATCCCTGATCTCAGCAAAATATTCAAGCATTGCTCTTAGTTCAAGCGCCGCTTGACGGGCATGCAAGGGCGCATCCGCTTCGGTGGAAGTGGTCAATTGTTTGAGATATGCCACTAGCTGTGTTGTGACTTTACCGCGTTGGGCTACGCCATCGGATGGGAAATCGGTAATGGTGGCGATTCCGCTGATGGTCGTGTCAATCCCCTGGCGTCTCTGCTGATATTCGGCCACGGCTTGTTCTACTTCCGCGGTAATGGCCTTGCGGTCTGCGTTGCGGGTCAGTTCGGGCTGATAGTAAGTACCGGTGACGGAATCGCCTGCCGCATTGATGGTCGTCAAAAGTGACAGAAACATTAATATATTCGGACTAAAGAACTTCATACCATCTCCTTGATGTTTTTAATATTTCAATGGTCTTAACGCTTTCAGCGACCCCAGCCTTTGCCCCAGAAATAATCGCCTGGGGAAGGAGAGGTATCGACACCGTTTTCTTCCGGAACTTCGGATATACTGATGGTCTGGGCGTGAGCGTCGGCAAAGAGGAAATTGGCGCCTTTTCTGTTCTGATGGCGATAGCTGACTGTCGATTTTTGATGTAGGCAGGGGTCGGAATTATAGGGATTGCCGCTACCGTCAAGCCGGTATATGTCTGCGACCACCATCCGTTGCGAAGGACGTGATATTTTACTCCAGCTCAATTCAGCCCTGGGATGGCTCGTGCGCGGTGTCGAAACCATGAAATTGATCCCATAATGGCTGCCGATGCCAGTGGCCAGCGACTTGGGACAGCGGAAAGGAGCGCGGGGATAGTATTTACTCTTGAAGTTTGATGGAACGGTTACAGATGCGGGATGATCGAGATGGGCACAATCGACCACCGGGACATTGGAAAAGAGATAAGGAACGAGAGCATCCTGCCATTTGATGTAGGGCGGCGTCGACGAAGTTCCGAAGTTGTAGCGTGGGCCGAAGCCGGCATTGTCGTCGGTATAGAAAACCAGCGTCGTACCGATCTGTTTCTGGTTATTCAGACAGGAGATTTGGTGTGCCTTGTCGCGCGCCTGATTTAAGGCAGGAAGCAACAATGAGGCCAATAGTGATATAATAGCAATAACAACCAGCAATTCTATAAGTGTAAACAAGGTGGATTCATTCGCTTTTTTGCCATACCGTGTTTTTGATGTTGTCGCGCTATATGAACCTTTTTCTGCCGTCAGACGTGTTGGCTTCTGTCCGCTGCCTGGTATTTGCCCCGGTCCTGATTTATACCGATTCATGATATGATTCCTCTGGTTTGAAAGACCATATTATTACGCTTTGCCTGGGTGGCGGATAGCCTGTTCGCTTCCGCCGGTTCCTAAATATTGTTTCGTGAAAAACGCATGGTGATGGCGCTGTGAATCGGCTGTCGTGAACTTCCTTTGGGCTGGGCGAGAAGTTCATCAACGGCTGTCGCCGCATCATTTTCCGGCTCCTGAATGCCGATGTAGCCGAAGTATCCCATCTCCTGGAAAACATCGTAATTGCCGCTGTAAAAACTGCACATTTCAGGATCGGGAAAGGCTGTCCTGAGTTTATTCCAGAATGGGCCGATGCTGCAATTGAAAATGACGGCATCTGGTTTTATGACTCCGAGGGTATGGCCGAATCCCTGGCGCTCTTCCGCACTGTCGCTTACGATCATGCAGGGATCGAATTCGATTCCTGCCGCTGTTAAGGCTGTTTTCAGCCCTTCGACCGCCTCCGCTTTGAAATCGCAATTTTCCGGTATGACCAGCATGATCCTCCGACGCCCCTCAGCCAGCATCAGCGTCGCGACAGAGCGGTTGTCGCTGCGAAAATCAGGATAAAAACTGCTGATTCCTTCCAGCCGCTGCCCGACAACCACCAGCGGCATCCCTGCCGCATTAATTTCGATAAGGGCTGGGATCAGGCGCGTATCCGGCGAAAAACAGATTATGCCGTCCAGACCGAGATTAAGCAGTTCGTTTTTGGCTTCCTCGGCCGGGCCGATAAGCCGGCATTGCTGCAACCGGTAGGCGGTCGACCTGGACAGGAGCTGTTCGGCGCAGAGCGAAGACCAGCGCATATAACTTCTACTCAGAAAAGCCGTTTTGCCGTCTCCGAAAAGAAATCCGAACAGCTTGCCGCCTTCTACACTGCCGATCATTGCCGGATTCGTGAAGGTGCCGACTCCCGGCCTGACGGTCAGATATCCATCGCTGACCAGGTCCTTGAGCGCCTTGATTACTGTCGGGTGGCTGACTCCGAATTGCTTGCCGATCTCACGATTCGACGCGAGGCGCATGGGAGTATTGCCGGATTTTAACAGCTGTCCGACAACGTACTGCCTGATTTTTTCATATTCGGCAATCTGCGGTTCTCTTGTGATCATGTTACCTCTACTTACCACCGGTTTATCACAATGTACCACGATGAAAATGAAAAGTCAATATGCTGCCGTAAAAAATGCCGAAAAGATTGCGATTTATCCTGGTCCGACTCGAGACTGTCGCTTCCGGCATCTCGTATGAAAGGATGCACGAACGTCAAATCATTTAACTTTTTTCAGATAAAGGCTTTGGCCGCCAAATAAGCGATCAGGGTCATTATCCCGATTGGTTTTTTGCTCCAATAGTTCCAAGTTAACAATGTTCCAATTTTCATTTTTATATGCAGTTTGCCAATTATCATCAGTACTCTTGCGAGTACCATCTACGATCAGTATAAGTGTATCACCAGAAATATAAAAACGACCTTTTCGAAGATGATTTTTTTTTGCCAACGCGATTTTCAGCAAGCGTAAACCATTTCCCTTCCTCTGAAAATGTCGCAGCGATACCAAAAGGCTTAAATTCATTTTTAGCCTTATAAACCATTTCCCATTTTCCGGAAAACTGCCTAATATCATAATTGGCAGAATTTGCAAAATGTCGCTGACACCCCACCACGAATAGACAGAAAAGAAATGAAAACTCGCAATTTCCAGTTCCTATTCAAATAAATTATTTGGGGCACTTAACCCTAAATTTCAACCCGGGGGCTGAGGCACATAAACAAGATTTTTTAACATGAAGTCACTTTTTACCGAGTTTTTAAGTCTTTTGAAGCATTTCTTGACAACAAAAATGCTTCTATGGACTACATTAACTATGTTTTTGACTTTCTTCAGACTAGAATCAAATCACTTTACATGGTCTGACCCGAAACGGCGCCTCTTTTTTTGAATTCCATCGCCATTTTTTTGTATCCCAGAAATTTCATTTCATTAATAAGATCAAGAGGAGTTTCCCCTTCATTGGTTCTTGCATTAATATCTGCTCCAGCTTCCAGTAGTAACATAATATTCTCTCCATCTTTACATATTGCACAATGTAAAGCTGTATAGCCTTTTTTGCTTTTTGCATTTACATCCGCTTTATTTCTCAGAAAAAGCTCTGTTATTTCTCTACTGTATGCTTTATGCAAGGCTGTTTCTCCGCAATTGTCTTCGGCATCAATGTATACTCCATTTTTTAGTAAATAATCACACGCCCAAAGTTTATTTTTGCTTGCAACAACCCCTAACCAAGGCCCTAGGATTGGATGACCAGTATGAATTAGATATTCTTTGCCTTTTAGAAATTCTTTTATCGTTATCAGGTCTTCTTTTTCAATGATTTCGCCAAATGTTTCCTCCATAGTTAGTTTTGCTCCTGCATCCAGTAGTTTGTCTCGATAGGTTCTACCTTGGCTTAATCCTAAAACCGAGGCATTCATATAAGTCAAAGCATTACAATCTGCACCCTTGCTAAGTAAGTATTCTACTACCTTCTCTTGAAAGCTATACGTAGCATAATGCAACAAAGTATAACCTTCAAGATCATGTTCAAAAATGAGATGAGGATGGGCTTCAACAAGAGAGGTTATCATATCTATTGCATTTTCTTCTTTTTCTATAGTAATTCTCGCTTGCTCAAATATAGACATTTGAACATTACATGTTATTAGGAAATGTCGAACGGATTCATTTGCCCCACCCTTAATGGCAATAAACAAAGAAGATTCTCCGAACCTGCTCTTCATGTTAAAATTGCAACCTGATTTCTTTAATGTTTCTAAATGTTTAACATTAAAAAGGTAATCATTTTTATAGGCATCATAACCATATTTAAGTCCATAATGCCATATGGTAAAACCTGATTCATCTCTATGGAATAATAAGCACGGATATTTCTTAATATATTTAACCAGTTCTGAAAACAGTCTCCGTTTTATAAGAGATAAAGCCTCATGAAAAACTTTCATTTTTTATTCCTTTGTAAATTCAATAGTGAAGCGTGTGATTCGTTGAGTAAAACAATATAATGTTCTGCTTTTTATAAGTTTTTTTGACGTCAGAAAACTTCGCTAAGAATTAAAATATCCGTTAATATTCATTTTTTCACGCTAGAACTATCACTTTTTGCGGGGTCTGCCTCTAGAGTGCTGGAAATCCCATAATGTACATTCCCATCCATATCACAATAACGAGTATGCTTTACTTGCATTTGTCGTTTGGGGATCAGTTTGCCATCCAATATTTCTATGCTTTTCCCGTCTTGAGAAAGGCAATATGTACGGTTTTGATTCGCCATTTTCTCGTAATTTTCAGCAATCCCAATGTCTCGCTTGCAGCCTAGTCCTTTTCTATAAAAATCTGCCAATCTACTATAGGATAAAGGATACTTTAAATCTGCCAATTCCTTGTAAAGTTTTATAGAAAACTCATACTTGCCTTGATTAAAATATGTTTCAGCAAGATACTGTTTTGCCATTATTATACCATTATCAGAAGCACTATTTATCATTTTCATCCCATAAATTATTTCGGACTCATCTTTAGAGCAAACTAAAACCAGGGCCATTAAATAATTCATCTTTCCTGAATCTGATTTATGAGTGTTATGGACGTTGCACAGAAACGGTTTTAAATCTTTGTCGTGATGATCAAGATATTCTTTTACTAACATCTCAAAAGCATCCACATTCCCTTGCATTGCCAACTTCTTCAACAAAACAACTGCAGTTTTTTTGTCAATTTCTATGTCTAATTTTTGATCACCATACATGTAGCAAAATGCCAATGCCAATATTGCGCCCTGGTGTCCTGATTCAACTGCTCTTTTTAAATACACTAGAGCCTGTGATTTGTTGATATCTTGCTGTTCTATAAATTTTAAATAAAAAGTCTCCCCTTCTGAGATTTTTGAACTATCGGCATATAAAAATATATTTAACGACAAAAGGTAAAATAACAGTATATATTGTCGTGTAGGCATAATTTACACTTCCTGTAACTAATGTTGTTTTCTCTTTGCGATTGAGATATCCCTCTTGGATTTAGTCTACGGGTTTCCGTAGCTGCACACGCCTTTTATGTACAGTCCATTTATGGCGACCCTAACCCCGGGTATCCAAATCCCGAATCACGATAAATAAGATTTTTTGAGCTTGTTGACATTCATTTTTTCACGCTATAACTATCACTTTTTACGGGGTCTGAACCAGAATATGATGAGCCAGAATATAACCGTGGGTTTTATCCCAAGTCCAGCCGGCGGCACCGCTGCCGGAATAAACCTACCTTTATATAATGCAGAATGGTACAAATCTAATTTCACAATGGCATCACAGTTCCTCAAAAGTAATTTTTGCAAACATTGCGAAAAGATCACATCCATAGCTGCTTAATAGTCTGAAAACATTAATATCTTCAGATAGTTTTTTTCTAAAAGTTACGTCGCTATTCTTACTTCCACAAACCAGTTCAGCCCAAATGTCATCTTCAAGTTTATCAACAGGAAAAATATCAACATCCAATACTATGTTTCCTCGACGAAAATTATTTGCCACCAAGTGCGTTACTTCTATTAATGTAATTTTATATTTTCGTGGTTCAGGTACAAAGTTTTCACAAAAATAAAGCTCAACCTTGTTGTCAAATGAGTAAATAGCATATAATAAGCTATCATGTAATACTTGCATCTGGTCAGTGATGTTCATACCATCTCCTCTTTCCCTTGTTAAATTTCTGTCAAAACGTTATCTTAACACATGATGCAAGCCTTTTTTTGCAATCCCTGGCAACCCCGGCTTGGATGCCCTATAAACGTGATTCGTAATTTTTGTCAGATTCGTTATCATCAAATATTTTATTATTATATTCAGAAAATGGTTTTCCGTATTTTTTGAAAAAGTCTCTTATTTCTTTAACTCTTCGTTCTACTATTTCATAATTTTCAGCATTAGAACCATCAATAATTCTCCCGTCTTTTTTATCAATAAAACCAAATATAGTGATATAAAGATAATCGACATGACGATCTTTTAAATCAGAAGAAGGATGCTCCGTTGATGAAAATATAATCGTCCAGGGATATATTTGTGCTCTCATTAAGCGTGGATCTGCCTGAATTCTGTTCTTTTTAAGCCATTCAATAAATTCATTAATCCTCTGAGGATCTGTAATGATCATGCTAAAATTGCTGGCCGTGTAGAAATTCATCAAAATAAACGCTTTTATACTTGCAAACTGGTGTGGTCACATCCTTGTGATTTGTGTCAGATGCTAATATGGTCAATCCTATGAATGAAATTAATAAAACAAGAACGGTATATTTTTTCCTCGACATAATATTTCCCCTTCAAGTTCATTCGGTCCGGATGCTAACAATTTTATTTTACATGTACAAATAACTGCATTTATTTGGAT
>MVRV01000022.1 GCA_002068015.1 Smithella sp. PtaU1.Bin162 | reverse complement strand
TTCAATCAGTCAAAGCAAACTCGCCTTCGTTGCTTTCATGCAACAGTTAACAAAAGGTCTGAAGGCCGGGAAAGTCAGGATTGAAATATGTGGCCATGGTGCTTGATTTTTGGATGTCCGTTTCAGAGCGAAAATAAACTAACAAAAGGAGGATCACTGTAATGTTCAGATCAATTATTAATTGGTTCAAGAGTTTGTTTGCGAGCCCAAACGTAAAAGCTTTGGCAAAACTGGCGATTGGTTTGGTGATTAAAAACAACAAAGAAAAGGCAACAAAGGCACTGCCCACCTTAAAAGCGGCGCTTTCTCTGGCTAAGACGGGAGAAATTTCGATGGATGCCTTCCAAAAAGTAATTACAAAGCTTACGGCCAATTGCAAAGATAAGGAAATTATAAATGCTTTTGCGGCCTTTATTACCTTGCCGAGAATTAACGTTGGTGAAGTCAGTCAAGATGCAGTGGACATTTTGGAGACCATAGTGTCAGCGATTGAGGCAGAATGAACGATATTTCCAAATATCTCGAACTTAAGGATCAGATGAAAACCGGCGACCTTCTACAGTGGAGATCAAATTCGGTTATCGGTGCCCTGATCCGCTGGAAAACCGATTCTACCGTCAATCATTCCTCTCTTGTGCTTCGTCTCACTGAATACGAGGGACTGGAGCGGCGGCGCTTTACCACGGAAGCTCTTAGCAACGGGACTGTCTTAAGCCTTCTTTCCCGCCGGCTTGAGCAATTTGACGGTGAAGTTTGGTGGCATCCGCTCATTGATTCATGGAACGAAAAGCGGCAGGCGATAGGGGAGGCAGCATTGTCTCTTATCGGCATTCCCTACGACTATCAATCAATAGCCGATCAGATATTCGGGAAAGTGTCCGCCGACGCGCAAAGTTTGTTTTGCTCTGAATATTGCTTTCTTGCTTACGGTTTTAAAGGTCAGGCTCCGGCGCCTGGGGACATGATACGGCTTGGGATATTTAAGGAAGGGGTGAAAATATTATGACCGACTTTTTAATCTTTACTGACAACTGGTGGAACTGGTTCTTACATGAGTACGCCTTCACTATCGGATTGCTTTATGCTCTCCTGAAAGGTCTGGCAGTGCTCGATCCAAACAACAACAGTAATAAGGTTGTAGACATGCTGCAAACAATCTTTTCAAGATTTGGTGGGAAATAATGACAACAGCAATTACCGAATTTTCCAGAAGAGTACAGCCGGACGTTATTGGTTGCCCGGGCATCATGGTAGATGCGGCGGTTGTCGATTCGATCATCAGGCTTTGTGAAGACGCGCACGTTATCGAAAAATCATTTGAGCATGATGTCTTAAGCACTGACATTGTAACGACTGACAATGATTCTGTTAACGTCAATATCGCAACGTACATAACTGACCACCGGCCTTTAATCGTAACCGAGTTTCGGATTGATGGTGGTCTTTGGGAAACTAAAGAAGCTCAGTTATTGAGCGATATGGACGATATTTCCGAAATCGCCGTCCAGGGAACGAAATTCTTTTCCTATCCGGACCGGACGCATATCAAGTTTTACGATATTAATGCCGTAAATCAACGCTTCTTTATCAAACAGGCTTTTGCTCCATTGGACACAATAACAACAGTGGATGACTTATTTTATGACCGCTATCGAAAAGCAGTCGAGGCTTATGCCCGATGGATATTAATGTCTATGCCCGGCAAGGACTGGAGCAATCCTGAACGCGCAGAATATTACAAAGGGATTTATAAGGGCGAGATGGCAATGGCGAAAATCAGGAAAGATCAAGGATTTACAAAAGGCAGCACAAGAGTACGGTCAACGAGGTTTTTTTAATGCGGATTAAGCAGAACGTATTTTCAGGGGAACGGCCACGGGTAGCATCTCCCATTTCCCGAGAGTATGAAGCCCAGATCGCGGAGAACTGCGACCTTTCAAGAGGTCATCTTCGCGCCCTGAAAAACAATGCCAGAATTGAAAACCTGACCGAAACGGGCGATGTCCAGTCTTTATACCTGTGGAAGAAAAGCGGAGATGATGAATGGATAGCCCATACCAGCGCCCTCGACTTTTGCCGAAGTCCACTGGCCGGCGAAGCTCATGACAGAGTTTATTACGCAGGGCTTGATGAGCCTCGCGTTCTCTCGACAAGCAATTTAAGCGTTCCTTTTGATTTTTCAACGGATTATTACAAGCTCGGAGTCCCGGCACCAACGGCCGCAATAGATTCATTAACCGGTTATTCTGGAGGCGGATCGGGCTATCGGGCATATATTTATACCTATGTTGTGAAACTTGGAACAACTGATGCCGAAGAAGGGTCGAATTCCACAATAGCGGAAATATCAGACTATACTTCCGGAGATGTTACCCTGGGAGGATTTACGGCACCGCCCACAGGCCGATCCATAGGGAAAATAAGAATTTACCGAACAGCGTCAAGTTCTTCCGGAGTAGCTGAATTCCTTTTCGTCGGTGAATTTGATACGGCCGGAGTTGATTTTAGCAGTTATACCTTCACGGATAATGTATCCGATGCCGATCTTGGAGAGGCGTTTGCCTGTGAAAACTGGTCCGTTCCGCCTACAACACTTTCCGGTCTAATTGCGCCGGATGGCGGATCTCTTGCCGGTTTTGTAGGAAACCGGGTTTATGTATCAGAGCCGTACCTTCCTCACGCCTGGCCGTATTCCTACCCCGTAGACGGAACTATTATCGGCCTCGGCCATATCGGGAATACAATCGTAGTTTTAACCGACGAATCTATTTATTTAATGTCTGGACAGGCCGACGCTTTGAGCACCCAAAAGATTCCCGGCCGGTATCCTTGCAGTTCAAAGGCAAGCATCGTTTCATGTGAAAACGGAGTATTTTTTGCATCTCCTGAAGGGATCGTTCTTGTTACGCTGGACGGACCGACGCTTTATTCTTATGAATATTTTACCCAACAACAATATAGCGACAACTACAGCCCTTCTGCAATCCGCGCAGCCTTTTACAATGGCCAGTACATTGCTTTTCATAATAACGGGGCTTTTGCAATAAACACCCGCGATCAATCAATGGTTAGATTAAGCGCCCCACTGGACGCCGCTGCCCCTCATATATCATTGTCCGACAGCAGGCTTTATTTTGTTTATAAAGATGTCGAGGGCGTCAATGCCATTTATGAATTTGCGGATGATGATGCTGAAGACTACATGCAATACCGATATCGCTCCAAAGAGTACATTCTTCCAGGAATGTCTAATTTTTCTGCAGTTAGAGTTATTCGGGACGTGTCCGAATTTCAGGCGATAAATACCGAAGCTTTTGAATCAGGTGCCGATGGGGTTGTCAATGGAGAAGAAGTTAATGCCGGGGTAATTAACGGAGACGGGACAGCAAGAACTTATCTCGGCGTGATGTTTAGACTATACGGGGATGGAATTCTTTTACATGAACAGGAAATAACCGATGATCAACCATTTCGCCTGCCAGCTGATAACTTGTATCGTCGTTGTTATTACGAATTATCAGGAGATACGCCGATAGACGAAGTGGCCATTGCTACATCAATGGAGGAATTGGATGCAGCTTAAAGCCTTTGGTGAAATACCGGCTGGGTGGAAACCGAATCAGCGAGAATTTTTACGGAAGATCAGTGATGCAGTTGAGGTTCTAATTGGCATTCGGCGATCACAGCTTGACACAACAACTCCGCCCCGGAGCAAGGCGGTTACGTTTGATGATTTAAGGACGGTTCCTTCATACGCGGACAATGCTGCGGCGATAGTCGGAGGGCTTAAGCCAGGGGATATTTACCGGACGGACGATGCTTTAAAGGTGGTACATACATGAATCTTTCACCCTATACCGCGATAGACGGAATCCCGACATTTAAGGACTCTTTCATTAAAGGAATCTTTGAGCGGATGGAAGATGAAGGACTTATTGGCCAGGTGTTTAGTGACGGATCGATTAAGTCTTCCGATGATTTCCTTAGGATAATGAAATTCGGACAGAACAGCCTTTATGTCATTTTTATTGAGAACGATGTTGCCGGCTGTTGCTGGCTGAACGGATTTGAAAAAAGGAAAGCTGATTTTCACTTCTGCTTTTTTGCAAACCTGCGCGGAGAAGAAGCGGTTGAAATTGGCCGACAGGTTGTTATTCAGCTTTTAAATATGGAAAACGTAAACGGTGATCCGATATTCGACGTTCTTGTCGGCATGGTATCAGAGAAAAACATTGCTGCTTTGCGTTGGTGTGAAAAAATGAAATTTGGAACGCTGGGGGTGCTTCCTGCCGGAATGTGGGACGAGGCGGAAAAACGGAGTGTTTCTGGACACGTCTTTTATGCAGAAAGGAGTCAATATGGGAAAGGGCAGTAGCACCACAACTTCCACAACTAACAATAATTACGATCCTGTTTCATCGGCAAAAATGGCCGAGATCGCTGAACGCCAACAGGATATGGCCGACGAACAATGGCAGATGTATAAAGATTATTTTCAGGAATATGAGATTGAGACGGCCAAGGCCAATAAAGAATTATTGCCCTATATCAGCGATAACGCGAAGGCGCAGTTGAAGATCGATACTCAATCGGCCACAGAGCAAGCCCCTATTCTAACGGAATTTAACAAACAGGCGCTTGAAGGTGTGGATGTCAACGAGCGGATGGATTCGGCATCGAACGAAGTCAAGTCAGCAATGAAGCTCGGCGAAGCCACAAGGCGCCGGGATGCGTCACGCATGGGGATAGACCCGAACAGCACGGCATATGCCAATTCTGCTAATCAACAGGCTCTCGAAACCGCAAAGGGCGTTGCAGGATCAAGAACGGCAGCGAAAACACAGGCCGAAACGGAGAACTTCCAGAGGCTTGGAGTAGCAGCCGGAAAAGATACAGGACAATTAACGACAGTAAATAACGCTGATCCGGCATCCCGGGCGGCAGGATTGTACAGCGGCGCGGCTTCTACTTATGCGCCACTGGCAACGCGGGTATTGTCCAGTCAAAGCGCAGTTAAAACACCAAGTGCCGGAGTTTGGGGATTTCTTGGGAATATGATGGGGCAAGGACTAGGGTCGTTTGCGGGCGGAGCCGGATCAACTATGGGAAGTAACTGGGCAAATAAATAGGCGTGGAGTCACTATATGGATTTTTGGGATAGCGCAAATCAAGGCGTCAACAGCGGAATGAAACTCGGTGTTAAGGCCGCTAAAAAGAAAGAAGACGAACAGGAGGTCTTCTTTGATGATTTAAACGCTATGGCCAATGAACAAGTGCGCCGCGAAAACGCTAAATTGGGCGCAAAAGCATACGAAGAAGAAGAGGAAGAAGAGCCGGAAAAGAAAGAGAAATCCGGAATGAACCCAAGCCAAGCTTATAAAATGTATAAAAAATATGCCGGTAATTCAGGCTCATCGGCAATCGCCAATAGAAGCGAGGGCGCAATCGAAATGACGCCTGCTGAATCGTCTGCGGCAGCTGGTGATTCCGGCGGCATGGGCAGCGTCGGCAATGTCCTGGCAATCATTTACGCAGCCGACCAGATCAAGAAAGGTACTGGTGGGTATAACCGGACGGAAAGCGTGCCTGTGCTTGGTGCAGACAGCCATTATCATTATACGAAGCCGGAAACTACGGAGATTCCCTGGGACGAAAAAACGACACAGCAGAAGGCCACAGATGCGCCCGGCGGCGTCGGCGCGGTAGGAGGGGAAGCAATCACGCATATTTTGGGGCTTACTTCTGACTCCGATACGGGAATCGGCAAATATTACAAGGAAATGTCAAGAATAGAAAAAGCCGCGTTTGAACCCATTACCAAAATTATATCGTGGCTTGGATTGGACGTAAATCCTGAAGGGGAAGGAATAGAATACCCTGAGACAGAAAATCTATTCGCTGAATAAGGAGAATTATTATGGCCGTTGACTTTTGGGATAGTGCAACAGAAGGATTTAACAAAGGTGTTGCTCTTGGAGTGCGTAATACTGAGCGGGCGGAGGAAAGAAAATATCGGGACAGGGCCGAAACCCGCAGGGATGAAGAGGCTAAGCGACAGCAGGAGAGTCACAACTTGCAGATGAGACTCGGAGCAAAAACCGAGAAGGCTACCGGTATCGAGCTCCAGGAGAAAGAAGAACAGCAACGCCAAAAGAACTTTAAAAGAAGTTACGTTATTGCCAAAGCCCTTGCCGACAGCGGAGATGAACGGCCTGCATGGTCTCTTGTTTCCGAGTCCTATAATAAACTGGTGAACAACGGCGACGAAATGATGGTCTTCCACAAAGATGATAAGGGCGATCTTGAATTCCCTGGCGGAAAAAAATGGGATGATTATCCTGGCGCAAAACATCTTATCGTAACACGGAAATATGGAGCAGTGCCGGTAAAAAATATCAGCGATGCCTTAAAAATTATCGAACCATTTACAGATCCGGAAAAGTTTATGGAGTATGAACGCCAGCAAAAATCTGCGGTGGAAAGCCTCAACGCATCAGAAAAGCCTTTCCGGGGCAAAGATGGAAAACTTTATAAAAAGGAATGGTCATTAACGCGAACAGGGAAGAAATCAAAGGACGTTCCTTATGAGGGCGTCGAGCATATGAGCGTCGAAGAGCAGAAAGTTAGGAATATAAAAGACATACCAGCCGAACTTCTAAACGAAGAGGGAAAGAGAGTGCTCCTTGGAGTCTCTAAGGCCGAAAGCCCGTCCGAGAGAATTGCAGCCAAAAAAGCCCTCAATGATAGCGGAGTAAAAGCCATGAAGGACTGGATGGACTTAACCGGGAAACAGCGAGATCAATACAAAAAAGACTTGGAGCTTGTTCTTAAACCATTCTCTGTAGGCGGTAAGCCGGTTCTTGATTTTGAAACAGGGGAAATGACATCGACCGGAGAAAATGCGTTAAAATCAGCCGGAAAGCTAATCGATAAAGCAGAAAAAGATTCGTCGAGCCTCACGACCGAGGAAAAGAGAAACCTTCCGCACGCTCGCCGCGCACAACAAATGTACGAGAAAATATCAGGAGCAGTATCATCCGATTATGTAAAACCGGCCAAAGGAAATTGGAAACAATTTGATACAGCGCCAGGATACGGGAACAGAACGGATGGCACCAAAAAGGGAAAGGGATTTCTTGGTGAACTGAAAAGACGCGACGGGAAAGTATCAACTGAATTATCAATAGGTGTAACTTTTGACGGAAAAGAGACTGAGATTCCAACGCTTGTCCCTACTTTAAGCAAGGATGAGATTAATTATTTATTGGAAGGTGGAGAGCCAACAAAAGCAATTATCCGAAAGGCCGTCGATCACGCTAAAAAAAGAATTGCCTCCGGCAAGAGTCCGTTTGCCGAAGAGGGTGAACAGCCAAGCACAACAAGAGATTATTAAAAGGAATTTTAATGCCTCAAATAGCTGAAATTGCAGAATGGAATAAAGACCCAGAGTTTTCAGGGCTTCCGTATGACAGAAAGCAGAAGGTGCTTGAGAATTTCTTTAATCGCCAACTGGCTGATGAATCGTTTTTGAATCTTCCCCCGGAAGATCAGGAAAGGATTAAGGCGAATTTCTATGCCGAACATATAGGAAAGGCTACGCCGTCTTTGCCCCCAGAGAAGAGCCAACCTCCCTCTTCTAAAACAACCTTGGGCGGCGTAGCCACCTCTCTCGGAGAAGGTATTGCGCGAGGCGTAACAACCGAAATTCCATCCATGGTCGGCGGAGCACTGGAGTTTGCCGGATCAGCCAAACCCAGAGAAGAGGCTATTATTCCAAGCCCGGTTGACGCCGCGTTAATGGTTCTGGAAGAGACTGGCCTTAGCGGAGTAATCGAGGATTTAGGACGAGGATTAAAAGAATGGTCTGATGCAAAGTCCAAAACGCTCTTTGGTGAAGAGAAAAAACGGCAAGGACTTGAAAGAGTGGTGTACGAAGGCACTAAGATGTTAGCCCCATCAATCGTACCCGCAGGCGCTCTTAACGCCGGAGTTCGTGCTCTTACAGGCATAGGAAAGCTAGTAAAAGCGGCAAAGGTGGCACAGGCAGCAGGGCAGACAGAACAGGCGGCTAGGCTTATGGAAGTGGCCAATAAATCTGCAGGCCTTGCAAACAACGTCGCTTCTGCGGGAACAGCCGGATTATTTGGATTATCACAAGCGCAAAGCACAGTCGATACAGCAAATAAACGCGCTGGTTTATTACAGATACAGGGAGACCTCGAAGGATCGGATAAGGCCAGAGAAGCCGGTCAAGGGATAGCACCACGGGCCACTGGTTTAATCGAAGCCGGCGGGGAATTTTTGGGCACGAAATACCTTGGGAAACTCTTCCGTCTGGACGAGGCAAGCGTGACTAAACGTGGAGCTAAACAGCTGGCAAAAGACTTCTTAAAGACTCTTGGCGTCGAAGTAGGAACTGAAATGGGGCAGCAGGGCGGAGAGGCGGCAGTTGAAAAAATATCAGGTATTCGGCCGGAAGCAGATCCGCTTGAAGAAGCTTTGGACGTAGTTGGTCCGACCGCATTTATGACTCTCCTTACTTTCGGTATCGCCGGAGCCGCAAATCGAGTAAGGAAATCTGACGACACCATCGATCTTCTTGATGAAAAACAAGATCAGCCGGATATGGCAGAGCAGATTAAAAAGGCGATCGAAGAGACCAGAAAAGAAGAAGCCAAGCGAGCAGAAACAGAAAAAGCGTTCACTATTCCGCGCCTTGGCGAACGGAAAGCTCTTCCGTCCCCGGATCAGGGAGCGATAGACGCAGCAGGGAAAGAATTTGAGCTAAAGGGCGAACCTTATCAGGAAGGCGTAACCGTCGGGGAGCCTTACGGCCCAGAAGAAATATTGCGCCCCGTTACCAAAAAATCTCCTGATAATACTGATAATATTATTGATGCAGAATTTTATGAGCGCGGAAAACTACCAGCTCCAAAACCTCCGGCATTACTCGACATAAAAGGAAAAGGTGAAGGATTTACCTTTGAAGATACCGAAACCGAACAGGATATTACCGCAAAAACCGGCGAACCTTTCAAAACTGAAAAGAACGCAAAAGCAGCTGGAGACCGCCAAGGAATAGACTGGAATATATACAATATCATTCCAAAGGGTGAAGGCTATGTCGTTGCCCGGAAACTCGGCAAACCCTTAAAACCGGAAAGCACTATTGAGAAAGTTGACCAGGCAGCGAATGAAGCGGCAACTTCCCCACTAAATGATCTTCCACAGCCGACCGAGGAAATGAAAAAGGCCGGCAATTATCAGAAAGGGCACCTGCTTGGCAGTGATATCAATCCCGAATTATCCGGGCTTGAAATATCCATCGAAAATCCGAAGGGATCAGAGAGATCGGGCAAAGATAAAAACGGCAAAGCCTGGTCAATCGTCATGGAACACCCATACGGGTATTTTAAGGAAACACAGGGCCGTGACAAGGATCATATTGATGTTTTCATCGGGCCAAAGCCTGAAAGCGGCAAGGTTTATGTTGTTGACCAAATCGATCCGGGAACCGGCGCCTTCGATGAACACAAAACCATTCTTGGCACTGATAACATTGAAGACGCTCGCAAGGTCTATCTCGATAACTATCAAAAAGGCTGGAAGGGACTCGGAGCCATTACCGAAATGCCTATTGCTGAATTTAAGGCATGGGTAAAATCAGGCCGGAAGACGAAACCGGTTGCGTATAAACGGCAGGCATTGAAGCTTCCTGAGGAGAAAGGGAATTTATCTAAAGCGACATTAACGTACGAGTCTAAAGATGGGAATTTCAAAAGATGGACTGACGGCGAAAACGATAGTCTTGAATACGAGCTTAACCCTCCTGGCATAGCGGCAAATCCCGGTCGTTTTTGGGAAGCTGGAATTCGATACAAAGGTTGGGCAAAAGAGGCGGGCAAATTTAATACAAAAGAGGAAGCTGTTAAATGGCTGGAAGATTACGATACCAGTAAAATAGACAAGAATTATTGGGGCCCGGGCGCAAGATTTATTGATGAAATGTTTGGGGAAGGAACCTATGAAAAGGTGCGGGAAAGAATTACCCCCGACAACGATGCTAAGGTTAAGGCAGCCATAGCAGACGCCAAAAAGAACGGGCCATCAAATGAGTTTAGATCATTATTTGGCGGAATTGATCCCATAAAGGCCGGGACGACAAACGAGGCTGTTGCGAAGCTGGCCAAAGAGTTGGGGTTGAAATGGGATGTTTCTACCGAAGCAAAATCAGTGAAGCAAAAAGAACCGTGGGAAATAACGCGGGATGAATTCGTTAAGACTGCTAAAGAGAACGGCGAAAAGAAATCTGATAAATATTTAGCCGGATATCATGCTGGACAAGTAAAAACAGCGGAAAAACAGGGCGAAAATGTGCCCCCCGAAGTTTTAAAAGACTACCCGGAATTAACAAAACAACCCGATCATCTTGCCAATGCCGGCAAAATGATCGATGAACCGGCCGGAATCTTCATTCGTGCCATAAAAAAGAAAGAAATTGGCCGGGCGCAAAAAGCCCTTAAAACGATAAAAGAGAAGGACGGTTACAAAAAGGTTTATAAGCGTGACGGCAAACAAGGGCGCGGATTCTATTATACACCGATCAAAGAGAAGGATATTAAGGTTGCTAAACCAAAGGAAAAGAAAGAAGGCGGAGCGCAAAACCTTGCTCAATTCCTGATTAAAGCAGGGAAAGTAAGGCTCGGAGACGATTTTACTTCCAGAACCGTAACAGCATGGGACAGGGCGCACGGAAATAAGGGCAAAGACCAAAGCAGAGAGCTTGGGATAATCGCTCAGGTGGCCAGTAAAAACGGCAAAATGTCAATGGATGAAGCAGCCAGCTTTGCCAATGCAGAAGGGTTCACCGACAGAAACGGACAGCCATTTACGGACGTTTCCCTTTTTGAAGAACTGGCCTATGGTGACGCAAGAAATATCTTGCATCCGTCCATTGAAGAGAGTAAACTTAACGGCAAGATTGAGAGGATTGAAAATGAGTGGATCGAAGAACAACTCAGGAAGCTC
>MVRV01000021.1 GCA_002068015.1 Smithella sp. PtaU1.Bin162 | reverse complement strand
CTTCCAGCAAATGGAATGACAATACTCCCCGCCATTTGCTCAATAGTCTCTGCAGCACACTTTTTAAATCGTGCTTCGGCGGGGAGGCATAGGAGTATATTCTAAAAAGCATTCCTAAGTAACTCTTCAATAAAAGGTAATCTATATCTCTTTGAGCAGTATGAATTTTTAATAAAAGCCCTTTAAATAGCTTTTCATTCTTCGATAATCCTTCCCGGTCCAGTTCCTGCGGCCCAAAAACAAAGAAACGGTAAAGATCTTCCGCTTGCTCAAAAGACAGATTATCGCCGGTCAGGGCAAGGGTAAGATCGCAAATAATCTTTGATGCCTCCTGAATCGAGCGCCCTCTGCCGTGTGCCGAGCCAAAGCTGTCCGGATCCACAAGATAGCCGGTCAGAACATCCTGCAGATTCCAGAATCTGAAACCATGTTGCAATGCCCGCGCCCAGAGACCATAGTCGGCAAGAATTCTGTAGGATTCATCGTATCCACCCAGTTCCATAATTCTGTCTCGCCGCATCATCACACTGACATGAACTACCGGACAGGCAAAAAACATCCTTTGCAAAATCGTCGACGGCCTGTTGGGCATGAATACTCTGCCGCACGGATTACCGGCAATATCGTATTGAAGTGCTGCAGTTCCCAGTATATCGACATGGGAGTGATTTTCAAGATAGCGAGACTGCTTGCAGAAACGCTCCGGAGCGGAAATGTCACCTGCATCAGTCCTCGCAACATACATGCCACGGGCATTTTGGAGACCGATGTTCAGCGAAGCAGTCTGTCCAACGTTCCGGATATTGTTAATCAAAACAATCCTGTCATCACGATATTCCTTGATAATACTTAGAGTCTTATCTTTACTTCCGTCATTAACAATAATAAACTCAAAATCTTTAAACGTCTGCGACAAAACAGTTTCCATGGTAGGCGTGAGGTACTTCTCGCCATTGTACACCGCCATAACAACAGATATTGTAGGAGTGGTCATGAAAATTTGCCCGTTGAAAACAAAACGGTATCCCCGGAAGCAGACCACCGGATTGAATGATACTGTTCAAATACCTTCATTAATAATTACTCTTTACCCATTCTATTTTCTTATAATTCTCCGGAGAAATAGGCGTGGATCATTTCCTTGAACTGATTATCCAAAGGAAGCTGATGCTTAATGAGTATACCCGGCTCCCTGGCAAGAATACAGCCGACATTGTTTCCGACATTCTTTTTATCCTTGGCAAGTAAGGAAAAATATCGATCAAAATCAATTTTATTCCAGTCAAACTCCGGAAAGTTCATCGATAATTTTATATGGAGGTCACGGAAAATCTCCGGACACATAAATCCCGTTTTCAAAGACACAAAGTTTGCCATGTCCATCCCTATTGTAACAGCCTGTCCGTGTTTAATTGCGTAATCCGTGACGGATTCAAGGGCGTGACCGAAAGTGTGACCATAATTAAATTTATTGCGCTCTCCCCGGTCAAATTCATCATTTTCAATCACGGATTTCTTGATCTGCAGGCTTTCTCGAATATGCTTCTCGAGCATTTTCCGGTTTTTGATTATCATTGCATAATCTCTGATCAATTCAGCAAAAAGAGGACTTGCGGCATATATATAGTAATGCATAATCTCGCCAAGGCCGGATTTGATGTCTTCGGTGCTAAGAGATCCCAGAAAATACAGATCAATGAATACGGCAGAAGGGGGATAGAAATTGCCGACAAGATTTTTTTTGTCGCCAAGGTTTATTGATGTCTTGCTCCCGATACAACTGTCTGCCTGCGCCAAAAGCGTCGTTGGGAAAAATACCCACTCGATGCCCCGGTAAATAATAGAGGCGCTGAAGGCGGTTATATCCTGGATAACTCCTCCGCCTATGGCCACAAGCTTTTCGTTACGGCGTACTTTTCTTGCGACTAAGATTTCAATGATTTCCCGGCATTTGTCGAGTGACTTGTTGTTTTCGCCGGCTTCAATAATCAGACGGAATTTTTCAGGAACAATGTCTTTGAGCTTTTCTTTATATAGTTCCCAGATAGCAGCATCGATTATGAAAAAAGACTTTTGTTCAACAAGCAGCTTGAGCTGTTGTGAAAAATCTCCGATAAAATTCACCTGGTAATTTCGAAAAAGAGACTTGACGAGCAAAGAATCAGACATCAACAAACCCACCATCAACAACGATATTCTGTCCGGTAAGGTAAGTATTCAGGGAGCTTGCCAGGAAGAGCACCACCCGGGAAATCTCATCAGGTTCGGCAAACCGCCCGATGGGAACCTGGGAGGAAAGACTTTTCATTTCTTCTTCAGTCAGGATACTTTTCGTAAGTTCGGTCAGCACAAAACCGGGCGAGACTGAATTAACCAAAACATTATAAGGCGCAAGTTCAATGGCCGAGGTAGTAGTCAACCCCCGCAGCCCAAACTTCGTTGTAGAGTATACGGAACGTTTGGCCTTGCTGATGACTCCGAAAATGGAAGCAATATTGACTATGCGTCCATATCTGTTTTTCTTCATCAGAGAACTTACCGCACGGGTAATCAGAAACGGTGCTTCCAGATTCGCACTGAGAATATCTTTCCAATCTGTAAGCAGAGTTTCATCAATAAAATTGATCCGGTTAATCCCTGCATTATTTATACAAACATCTATCTTTGGATAAGCGCCGATTGCATCAATAAATTTCTTCGTGCTTTCCGCATCGGTGAAATCTACAGCATAGTACTTATGCAGAGATTGTTTATTCGACTTTGCCTCCCGATTCAGTGTATCTATTTTATTTTTATCTGTTCCGGTAAGGATCAGATCGGCACCGAGTTTGGCAAAATCATCGGCAAACTGTTTTCCCATGCCTCGTGTCGCGCCTGTCACCAGAACTGTTCGGCCCTGAAAATCAATCTTCATGTTTTTTATCTCCACGCGTCTTTAAATAATTCAGCAGACTATCTACCGCTTCCGTTTCCATCTGCAGACGGCATTCGGCCGTATATGATCCGACATGCGGCGTCAAAATGACATTCGGATAGTGACACAATATTCCATTGTAGGGCTCTTCCTCGAAAGTGTCGAGCCATGCGCCGGCCACGGTTTTGTTTTCCAGGGCTTCTATCAGCGCTTTTTCGGAAACGACGCCTCCGCGAGCAACGTTCAGCAGGTAAACGCCTTTCTTCATGTGCGTAAATTCCTCGTCCCCGATAAGGCGATCGTGACCACTGCTGTGGATTGTGACAACATCGGCTTCGAGCAGTGCCGCCTCAAGTGTTACCTTCCGGCATCCGACACAGTCGCTTTCATTTATATAAGGATCAACAACCAGAATTTTTACACCGAAAGGGAAAAGCAATGCCGCCACTTTCCGTCCAATCCTTCCGAATCCGATAATGGCCACAGTTTTGCCCTGAAGTTGAAGACCTATCTTCTTCTGCCATTTCCCATCATGCAGCGCCTGGTCCATCTGCGGAATCATCCTGAGCAAACTCAACAGCGCACCAATGGTAAGCTCTGCCACGGCGCTCGTCGGAGCATCGGGCGTGTTGAAGACTTTTACACCCATAGCGCAGGCGGCAGCGAGATCCACATTAGAAATACCAGCACCCACCCGGGAAACTACCTGAAGTTTTGATTTTTCCAAAACTTCCCGGTCTATGGTTTCGAGCCCGGCAATAAGTCCCACAACTTTGTTATCCAGGAGATCCAGTAATTCCTTTCTGGTCAGTTTTCGTCTGTAAGGATTATCGATAACTTCGTAGCCCGCCTCTACTAATTTATCTCTAGGGGTTTTATCGGAGTCGGCAAAAGATGATGGTCCGATGAGAATCTTGGAAATCATAAATTTATCCAAATATTCGGCGTTACCTTAATTTAAACTGAAACCAGTGAGCAAGAATGTGGTTAAGGACAAGATGAGCATCCTCTACAGGGCCATACTCTCCTGCTTCCGATTTCACATGAAGTACAACATCGGAAAGCTCTTTCAACTCACCCCCTGTAAAACCGACAAAACTCATGACTCTCCCGCCTTGTTCCTTAACCCATTTGGCGGCAATTACTACGTTCGGAGAATTACCGCTTGCGGAAATGGCCAACAACTTGTCGCCCGAACGATAGTGAATTTTCAGTTGATTCAGAAATATATTTTCATATCCCACATCATTGGCAATCGCAGTAATGACGGAGGTGTTGTCCGTTAGTGCCAATACCCGGAACGGTTTATCCGTGCCGCTTTTTTTGATAACATCAAAACCGATATCGTTGCCCATGCTTGTTGCCGTTGCAGCAGAGCCGCCATTCCCGGCAATAAAGATTGTACTGCCGTTTGCCCGGGCTTCTTCAAATTCTTTCACAAGTTTGTTGATTGATTCCGGAACTATGGAATCCAATACTTTTTTCAAATAATTAATATACCCTTTTGCAAACTCCGCTGCACTTCCGGAATCATTACACAATTTTTCAACATTATTCATGGCACAACCTTTTTTTATTTATGAAAGATTATTTATTACGAAACAATAAAAAATTTACGGTTTCAAATTGCCTGGTACTTTGTCCTCAAGCTTATATTTATTCCGCCATCCCGGATCAGCACAATAAATCCTATAAACCAGACGCATTGTCTCCAGCGCTTCCAGCGATGATCCATCAATAATAGGCTTGTCGTTCAGAAGCGCATCGGCAAAATCACAGATTTCATCCCGCCAGGAGTTATCCTGATTATAACGCATGGTCACTTCCCGCGGATCACCACCATCGTTTTCATCGGCATAGGCAACCAGGATGGTCTCAGCGCCGTAGCTTTTTGATCCGGACAAGATACCGGATAAAATAATCATCCCGCGACTTAGAGTGATATCGAGTTGAAATCGATGACGCCACTGTGTCGCTGAAGAATGCAACATGGCCACGACACCATCTGCCGTCCGCATCAGGGCATAAGCATTATCTTCCACATCGTGATGCCAGTGATCATTAGACACAAAACTGTGCACATCAATAAACTCACCGCCGATCAGGCGCATGAGGTCCACCATATGAATACCCTGATCCAGCAAAATACCTCCACCGGCCAGTTCTCTTTTGGTCCGCCAGTCGGAATTAAAACTGATGATCTTGGATTTCCCGTAGACACCTCTTAAGTTGATTAATGAGCCAAGTTCTCCGCTTTTTATAATTCTCAGCGCCTCGCGCACTGAATCATGATAACGGTGATTAAATCCGTATTTCAGCTTCAGCTGCGGATGTTTTTTTTCGCAGGCTATCACTCTGGCAATATCGCTTAAGTCTCGACCCGGCGGCTTCTCACAAAAAACATGTAGTCCTTTTTCCAAACCGGCGATCGTTACTTCCGGGGCAATATCATTGGTCATACAGACAAACAGAACATCCAGTTTCTCTTGCAGCAGACGTTTATAATTGGTGTAATAACGAACTCCATCCGGAAAAACTCCATCTTCGGGGAAAATCATGTCACATACTGCGGTGGTTTTCAGTGCCGGATGCTGATCAATGGACTCCCGTCGTCGTTTGCCAACGACACCATATCCGGCAATGCCCACTTTTAATTTATGATCAGACATGGATTTATTTTCCTTCCGCTGAGCAAGTCCGGCTGAGGCTATCCGGATTGATGCCCGTAGCCTTGCACCAGGCAATAAAACTATCTTTACCCATGACATCACCTTTGACATCACAAGTATTGCAGGGAACTATATTTCTGTCAGCATGCGCCAGGGACAATTTCAAGGAATTCAAATTTTTCTTCTTCCAGATATCCCAGACACTTTCCTTTAAAATGTTTCCGACGACAAATCTTTTCTGCCAGTCATGAGAGCAAATTAGCATATCTCCATTTAAATCCATTTTAATCATATAGAAGGGATAATAACAAATCCGCTGCAGCGGCAATGTCTCAATTGATGATTCATTTTTATCCCTGTATTGATTGGAATCCACTAACCCGCCTCTGTTGGAAATTATTAACCCGTAATCGCCGTCCTGATAATATCTTCTCCGCAGCATCATCTGCGAATCGGACAGCCCTGCTTTCGTTTTCATTTTATTAAAATGTTCAAACTGATGTTCACCGTCATAAAGACTGACGCAGATAAACTTCAGCCCGGCTTGAAAAAGCTTATCCAGCATGGGAAAATCCAGAAGATCGCCGTTTGTTATAATTTCCAGAGAGGATGCGGGCAGCACAGCCTTTGTTTCTCCGACGAGTTCTTGCAGGTTTTTGTGTAACAAAGGCTCGCTGAAGCCGGAAAAGATTATTCGACCGTGATAGCCGATAGATTTTAAATCATTAAGCAGTTTTTTGTATAAGGAAGGCTTCAACTTACCTTTGATGTGATTCTTTTTGTAAAAATCTTTGTCGGATGCCGGACAAAAGACACATGACCGCGTACAGGCCGCAGTAATGTTTAATTCTACAATGGAAAATACGGGAAAATCATCAAAATACGTCAAAGTATCTCGGACAACCTTAGCCTTGTTTTTAACACTTAAATCCATGTCTTCTCCAGATACAGATACCTATCCATAAAAAAGCAACTGTTTTTCTTATCGTCTATCTTTGATATTTTGCAATGAGCCGATCATTTTTCATTATTTCTTCCACTCTTTGCAAATCCGCCGGCGTATCAACACTGTAAGTTTCAAATTCGGCCGGAATCATCTTGATCTTATACCCGTGCTCCACAACACGCATCATATCCACTGATTCGACAATTTCCAGGGGCGTCGGAGTGAGCTGATTGAATTTAAGCAGGAAGTCCCGTTGAAAAGGAATGATCGGTATCTGCTTCATCATGGGAACGCTCTTGGCTCCCTTTTTCCATGATGGAATGGGCTCCCTGGAATAGTAAAGAGCAAAGCTCTGTAAATCGCAAACAACTTTTACAGTGTTGGGATCATCCTGTTCCTCGCGGGTTTTTATCTTACCCATAAGATTAACTATGTAAATGCCCTTGTCATCTATCATCGGCCCCACTGCAAGGTCTATCATTTCCGGAAAAAGCATTGGCTCATCACCCTGGATCATCACAACAATATCTACCTTTTTCCCCGTCTCCTGTTCGATTTTTGTCATCGCCTCCGCCGCTCTGTCTGATGCCCGTTCATGAGTATCGGCAGTCATTACGGCCTTTCCACCGGAAGACTTTACATAATCAAAAATTTCCCGGTCACAGGTGGCCACCCACACGTCGTTTAACAGCTTACACATTGCGCTTCGATAATACACATGACCGATCATCGGAATGCCCATGATTTTTGCCATGGGCTTGTTGGGAAATCTCGTCGATGCCATTCGCGCCGGAATTATGCCAATAATATTCATTTATCGTCTCCTTTTTTAATTATGAATGTTACTTTAGACTACCCAGTGTCTCTCTGCATTTTGTCCCGAGATACAAAAAATCTACTCCAACCGCAACAAAAGAATAACCCTTTTCCCTGTAATTTGCAGTCATTTCCGGATCCGGCTGCACAACATGAAATCCCATCGGTTTTTGCATCTTCCGGCAGGTATCTTCATAATGCTGTAATGCCTGGCGCACTTCCGGCCTGTCAAACTCACCAGGGCAACCCAGCGAACCGGAGAGGTCATAAGGACCCACAAAGGTGCCATCCACCCCGGAAGTGCACAATATTGCCTCCAGGTTTTCAATTGCCTTTATATGCTCAATCTGGACGATTACCACACTCTCGTTTTCCACCCATTGTTTATAAGCTGCAAAACCGAACCCGTATTTCTGCGCCCGCGCCAAACCAACACCCCTTGCTCCCAGAGGCGGGTACTTTACGGCACGGACGGCAGCCTC
>MVRV01000020.1 GCA_002068015.1 Smithella sp. PtaU1.Bin162 | reverse complement strand
CCGGTAATTCCAACTGAAATTCAATCCGTACGAAAAATTTCGTTAAACACAAGGGAGATATTAATGACTAGATTTTTCCGCAGAACAAAAACACGTTTTTCCGTTCCGGTTTTGGCGTTGGGAAGTATGATATTTTTGTTTTTCATAAGTGCCGCCGGGGTTTTCGCCGCCGGGCAATGTACACCCGGCACTCCCGTTAATTCCCTTTCCCGTCAGCCGTCCTCCGGGGACTATTATTATCTGGGGATGGGCGATAAGGACGGCAAGGTTGTCTGCGGCGGGAAAAGCGGCACTCCGGCCGCCGATCTTTTTATGTACGGAAAATTCAAAACCGATTGGGGCGGAGTGGAAATAAGATTTTCCAACTCCGCAGCGACGCAGCCGGACGGCAATGCTCCGGTGGTAGGCGTTGCCGGTCAGGCTGACGCGGGCAAAAATTTTAAAATAGTCAACATTCCCGATGGGGCCGGGCTTAAACTTACCGACAGTACCGCCTATATCTGGGGACGGATTCCCGGAAACGACAGTTTCTACCTGATCGGCAGCTGGAAATATGTCGTGGTACAGCCGCCCGCCTTTACCGGGCTGGAAGATGAGAATAAAAAGAAGCTGGACAGCGTTGATCCTTCCGCTGTGGGCGGTGGTACCGGACAAAAGCCGGTTTATATGAGAATGAGTAATTACAGCTGCGACGATTATAAAAAAGTGGTTCCCGGTTTATTCCTGTCCGCCCAAAACAGCGGATTTACATATGATGGTGATGTGAAAGACAAGGCCGGTCCCGGCAAAAAAACAGGGGTCTTTGGTACACGCAATTGTCTGACTGATGATAAAGGTGCGAAAGTGGAAATAATAGCTGTTCCGGCTCAAACTTCGACTATTCCGTCGCTGCCCGATACCGCCTATATCTGGGGGAATTTTCCGCCCAGCACGGCTTACAATATGGTCACGGCCGTGAAATTCGATGCGGGTTGCCTTGAGGTGCCTCCCGATCAAAGAAAAACAACGCTGGGGAATGCTTTTGTGAAAAAAATCAGGCAGGTTCCCGCCGCCCAGAAGGAAATGCTGGACCAGCTGAATCCCGCGCCTGTTCTTTTCGCGAGTAAAATTCCCGTAAATAATGCGCCCTGGACGACGAATTCCTACGGAGAAAAAATGCCACCCCGCGTACACTCCTGGGCGAGCGCAATGACCTGGGCCAATAACGATCCCGCGGTCAGCTATTTTATGGACGGCGGAGCCAACGCCAATAAGGCCTGGAAGCCAAGGCAAAGCCCCGTCTATGCGGAGCCTTTGATAGCCTGGTACAGCAATCAGCCCCGCAATGCCTCCGGCAGCTATAAAGACAGCTATATCGTTCACGGTTATCTTACCCAGAATGATCAGCCCGTTACCAGCGCGATGAATACCGATGTTTACGGACCGGGATTTCATCTGGGAACGGCGACTCCTTCGATTATGAGCGATGTGGTTTACAGCGCCCAGACGGCTGCCGACACTTACAATTACGGGGGGAGGGGAGTGCACGGAAAGAACGAATATTCAGTTGGACTCGATCCTCTGGGAATATGGAGAGAAACGCTGGTTGTGTTTCCTTCCAAATCCGCCGATCCCTATAATCCTGTTTTTTATCCGGCCAATCCCATAACGCTTGCCCAGGGTGATTTTGATGTCGTTTTCAGTATGGATGATGTTCGTCCCTATATCGATGCCGATAATCCTTACGCTGAAAATTACCGTGATCCGACCTATGAACGCACGGACTATCTGCAAATGAGCATTGCCCAGGGATCGCCTTACGCCCAGTTTACCGTGCATGGATCGGAAGCGGTGACTATCGGGGCGGTTTATCTGCCCGGATATTTACAGCCGGGGGATCAGGGCTATGTGCAGGGATCGGTTGCCGGGGGCATTACGGATCCTCAGGATATGCCGGTGGGAGGGGGCCTTGTGCGTTATCAGATAATTTACCAGCAGGTGAATTCCCTGCCCAACTCCAACGCCGAAGACAATACTGCGGCCAGGAAGAGCAATTGGGTGAGTTTTGCCGTAATCTGGGATCCGGCAAAAATAAAAGCCGCGAAACTTACGCCCAACACCAGAAAAGCAGGCGCTGATAAAATGACCTACTACAGTTTGCCTGTTGCCGATCTGGAAAAACCCTATTATTTTGTAGTGGCGGCGCTCCCCAACCAGACGCAAAACAATGTTGATCCGGCCAAAGTCGACTTTGATCGGATTACGGCGAATGCCTGGGCCCGGGAACTTGCGCCTTATGCCTTCAACTATTATCAGGGGCAATCGGCGGTTTCGTTTTATGTCGGTAAAAAGAAAGACGGAACGACAACTACTCCCAACGAAGTAAATGTATATTATGATCCCAACCTGCAAAACGTGGGACCGGTGAAGGAGCAGGGTAAAACTGTTTTTCTGCTTCAGCCGCACCAGTATTCCCGCAATTTCCGGGACGGCAGACTGGGCGAAGACAAGAAACCGGGCCGCATGCCGCTTAATGCCACATCGGATTTTCTTCTGAACGATCCCCGGTACCGGAACAAAAAATACTGGATTGTCCGCGGACACCTCGAGGCTTATGCGGATAAGAGTGTTACTCTGACTTATTTGATGCCTTCCATCCTGCCGTATTTCCCGGGTACGCTGCTTACCGGGAAAACGCAAACAGGAGCAGGCACGGCGGAGAGTTCACTGGGAAAACTCTCTTCGCAGAGTTTGAATCTCAACGATTTCGCTTATGGACTGGTAAGCGGCCAGAGTTATCCCTGGATGAGAGAAAGCGGTCCGGCCGGCTCCAAATTCTGGCTCAAACAAATGGGCGACGCTTACGCTACGGGCCAGCCTCTTTATCATTCGGCAAAATTGCTCAATATTCTGACCGGTCTGACTCAAAATGCGGTGCCTGATTGGTATAAAAATACCGGAAAAGACTGGCTTGATAAAAAGGCGATGATTACCGATCTGTATAATCAGATTTCCGCGGTTTTCAATGCCGGTGAAAGTTCTACACCTTCTTATTTTTCCTGTAAATCGTGTCCGGTTGCAAGCAGCGCCGGGAGCTGTTTAGCTTATCCCGGCAATAAATGTTCTTCGTACGTTTATGCCTATTACGATGAGGCCACTCACCATTTAATCCTCTATCCCTCGGGCACAGTGCCGTCTTTCGGGCGTCCCCAGTCCTATAATTTGAAAAATCAGGCCATCGATGCTTTCGGAATCGCCACCGAATTGGGGGACAGCGTCTTTACTTACGGCTATCACATTGCCGCCGCCTCGCTTTTAGCGATGGCTCTCCAGAATCCGGCAAACAGCGGATATTTTACTGAAGAACAGAAAAAGTGGTTTGATCAGGACCATATGGGACCGGCCATCGACCTGATGATCAAGGATCTCGCCTATGCCGATACGGCCTCCGGCAGTAAAATTCCGTGGTGGGCATCTCAGTCCGACTATCCTTTCCCGCGCCTGGAGACGATGGATCTCTGGACGGGAATAGCCTATACCGACGGTTTTCAGCTGGGCGGCCGGGCGGAATTCGGCAAACAGCACAATTCTGCTCAGGAAACCCAGATAGCCTGGGCGGGAATTCATTTATGGGGTAAGGCAACGGGTCGGAAGGAAGTGGCCGACCTTGGCGCTTTTCTCTATACCCTGGGTTCTTACGCGCATGATGCCTATTTTTACGGAGCGCTGGGGACTATGGTCCCGGATTTCTGTGCCGGAGACGGCAGCGGCGCTGATTATCAGGCATGCAACCGGAAATGCGGAGGAGATGCCTTTGCCGCCGATTTTTCCGCAAACGGTGATTTTATCCCGCGGGCGACGGCAAATCTGGCGGGCGGAAAACCGGCAAACTGGGCGACTTATCCGGATACCGACCTCTTTAATGCCGATAAAACCCGTGGTGCCGCCGCCTGGCAACTGCAGCCCGCAACCGACGAACAGGCCGGGAACGGAAAATACGATGAAAAAACATCGTCCTGCACAAGGCCTGTGCGGCCCTTCCTTTCCGCCGCAGTTTACCAGGGCCGGCAGTGGCAGCAGGGAGAAGACGGAGTTCCGGTGCTCAATACGCTGGTCAATCTGATCCTGCCTCTGGAGCCTTCGACAATGTCCGTATTCCGTGACAGGAGATATATGAAAGAAGCGGCTAAAGGTGCGCTGCTGAACGGCGGCAGGCCTTATCTGAGCGCAAGTTACAGTGTGGTGAATAACTTGTTTTTTACAGGTCTCGGGCTTCCTTCCTCGGCTAATGTTTTGTATCATGATCCGGCAAAAGACGGCACGTATCCGAAGGATATTTCCACCTATGCACCGCCGCCGCCGTTTATCAACTGCCAGGCGTTTCTCACGCTGAACAATAAGACACTGAACAATAGTTATAAAGACAAGACCGGTTATGCCTGGTTTTGGGAATTGCTCACGGGCGGAGGAGGCGACAAAAATTATCCCTGGGTCAACCTGCCCGTACCGGGCGCAAAAGACGTTACCTGCAAGGATGCCGGGGGTAAAAACATGACGGCCGCCGAGGGCCTTCCCACTTATATTGAAAAGTATTTCACGGTGGGCGGGGCTGTTGCCGGTACTTTTGTCGATTATTATTATCTGAACCGTTTTGGAGCCCCTGATTTCAATTATTATTGTAAGGCGGAAGGAAATGATATTCTTCAGCCTTTGTGCATGGCGCTGTCCAAAGAGGCAGATCCGCGTCCCCAGGGATTTGTCGTCCACAATCCCAACGGAAAGGAGATTAAAGTGCGATTTTATCGCGTGAGCGATGATTCTGTTCTGGATCTGGATGGTAAAGGAAAAAAGGAGATAACGGCCGCGGCCTACAGCGACGTTTATCTGGATTATGCCGAATAAGAGAATTGTCAGAAGCAAAACTGAAGGAACACGGCAGAACAACATCTCTTCGGACGGAGATTGATTTCAGTTTCCGGAATGCTGGACGGATACATCTTTTGCATGATGCCCCGGGCAAAGGCGTTTATGGAAATTATAAAAAATAGAAAGAGGTGACGGTATGGCAAAAATAAATTTCAACATCGCGGGGAAGACCGCCCTCGTTACGGGCGGATCAAGAGGAATAGGCCTCGAAATAGCGAAGCGTCTTTCGGCCGGAGGAGTAAAAGTCGCGATCTGCGGCCGGAAACAGGATGCCCTGGAGGCAGCGCGAAAAGAACTCGGCGGCGATTCTCTTGCGGTAGCGGCCCACATTGCGAAAGAAGAAGATGTCGACAGGATGTTCAATACCATAATCGAAAAATTCGGGGGGCTTGATATTCTCATTAACAATGTGGGGATGAATATATTCACGCCGGCGATCGGCGAGATCGAAAATTCGCTCTGGCAGAAAATAATCGACTCCAACCTCAATGGAACTTATTACTGTTCGAAAAAAGCGGCGAAGCTGATGAAAGAACAGAAGTCCGGCAAAATCGTCAGTATAACTTCCACCGCGGGTACCAAAGCTTCTCCGGGGATGGGTGTTTACGGGATTGCGAAAGCCGGAATCGAGATGATGACAAAAGTGCTTGCCGCGGAGCTGGCACCTTTCAATGTCCAGGTCAACGCCGTGGCTCCCGGCATGGTAAGAACCGATTTCAGCAAACCGTTCTGGAGCAATCCTGAATTTCTGTCTGTGCTGGTCTCCAGGATTCCGATGGGCAGGATCGCGGAAATTGAAGATATCGTTAACCCGGTGCTCTTCTTTGCATCAGAAGGATCATCATTTGTTACAGGGCAGACTTTGTTTGTGGACGGAGGAGTTACCGTTGTATGAAAAATAATTTTCCCTCCGAGTTCCAATCGAAGTCAGGCGGTTTTCCGGTGAAATTATGGAATGCAAAAAAGAATCCAATCTGAAAGCATGTAACTGTTCTTACGAGCCGTGCAGCAGGAAAGGGATCTGCTGCAACTGCATTGCGTATCATCTTCCTCAAAGGCAGTTGCCGGCATGCTTTTTCCCGGCTGATGCGGAAAGAACATACGACCGGTCATTTGAACATTTTGCCGGTCTGGTGGCAAAACGGCGGGTGTAGCCGGAGACATAGTCATTAATCCCAGATTACGCAACAGGGCATTAAATATCGGAAAAATCGTCATTGCGAGCAAAGCGAAGCAATCTAAGCCATTGATTATATAAGATTGCTTCGTCACTTCGTTCCTCGCAATGACAGTTGTTTTGTAAATTATTTTTCTATTGCGTAATCTGGGGTAATTTTAATTGCCGGAGAATTATGATATTTACAGCCTCTCTATAAGGTGACAGCATGCGGAAACATCCATATTTCCCATATCTGAAGGAAGGCATGACGGCGGCGTGGCCCATCTGCTTGGGTTACGTGCCCATCGGATTGGCTTTCGGCGTTTTGGCTCACAATGCCGGTCTTGCGCCGTGGGAGATCGGGTTCATGTCTCTTTTCGTCTTTGCGGGCAGCTCCCAGTTTATCGCAGTGGCAATGATCGGCAGCGGCTCCGCCATTATTCCCATAATACTGACGACCTTTGTAGTCAATCTCCGCCATCTGCTGATGAGCTCATCGCTCGCCGTTTATCTTCAGCGTCTGAGTGCCGGCCGGCTTTCCCTGTATGCTTACGGTGTAACCGATGAGAGTTTCGCCCTGAACATGACCCGCTTCCGGGAAGGGGGCTGGGATTGGCGAAGAGCTTTGGTGTTAAACCATACGGCCAATGCGGCCTGGATTGTAAGCACAATCATCGGAGGCTATGGTGGACAATTCATTCCCGCCGGGGCCTTCGGGATCGATTACGCGCTGCCGGCCATGTTCATTTGTCTGCTTATCCTGCAGATTCGGGGTGGTCTGTATGTTCTGGTTGCCGTAATTTCCGGTGTACTGGCCGCTTCCTTCTCGTTGCTCTTTCCGGGCAATACCTACGTTGTGCTGGCGTCGGTGCTCGCAGCGACGCTCGGCGTATTTCTGCGGAAGGTATATGGTAAGGGAAGTGCAGGTAAGGAGGAATTGTGAATACGGACTATCTGCTGCTGGTGCTGGGCATGGGCATTGTGACCTATTTGCCGCGCTGGATTCCCCTGATTTTTCTGTCCAACCGCCGCCTGCCGGAATGGCTGCGGCAGTGGCTGGATTTTATTCCCGCCGCCATACTGAGCGCCCTGATTTTGCCCGCTTTGGTGACGACCGGGGAACCACGGCAGTTGAACCTTTTTCAGCCGGCCCTGCTGGTTTCCATTCCCACATTTATTTTCGCCTGGAAAACCCGTTCACTGGCCGGAACAGTGATAACCGGCATGGCTCTCTTCTGGGGCGCCCAGAAGATATTTTCATAATCCTGCAGCAGCTCAGGAAACCTATTGTCCCAGCTTCTGGACAACCTCGTTTGCGCTGCCCAGCGCCTCCTTAGTGCGTGCAGTGTTGTCTTTAAAC
>MVRV01000019.1 GCA_002068015.1 Smithella sp. PtaU1.Bin162 | reverse complement strand
ATTTTTCATTTTTTTCTTGACAGCAAAGTTTACTTTTGGTAAACGCAGTTAACCATAAATGCTAATCTGGGTTTTATTGAGTTAGCGGATAAAGCCAATTGTTCATATTTTGTTTTTCCTTGGGGGGATGTCTGCTGTTAGCAGGCATAGTTAATAACTATCGTTGATGACCTGAAGAAGCGAAGCCGGTAATTAGCGTGTAATGCCGTAAGCATTTTTCAGGAAGAAAAAGAGAAGTTATAACTAAAGAGAAGGGGGGAACGAAGATGCAAAAGAGATGGTATTTATTCATTCTCGGGTTTTGTGTATTTGGTTTAATAATTACAGGTTTTATCAGTATCAAGTCAGCAGCGGCTCAGGATGTAATTAAGATTGGGGCGGTATTGCCTTTAAGCAAGGCAGCTTTTTCCCAGGCCGGCGAGGAGCAGAGAAGAGGTCTGCTCATGGCGTTGGAGGAGGTCAATCAGACCGGTGGGGTCTTGGGGAAAAAGGTAGAGCTGATAATAGAGGACGATACCGGAGAGCCGTCGGTTGGTATTGCCTCTGCTGAGAAGCTTCTTACGCGGGACAAGGTAGTAGCTCTGATCGGCGGATATTCCAGCACCATCACATTTGCGCAGATGAATGCCATTCAGCGTTTGGAGCCGTTTGTGGCATGGGTTGGCGCATCTTCGACCAAAGTGGAGCATGAATTTGGTCCCAAGAAGTGGTTTTTCCATTATCATCCATGGGATTATCATCGTCAATCCACCATTTGCGATTTTCTTTATTCACTTTCACCGCGTCCCAAAACTATAGCCGTTGCCTATGAAGACGGTATATACGGTAAAACAAGTCGCGATTACGTTGTCAAATATTTAAAAGACAAGGGATTTGATATTGTATTTGATGAGCGTTTCAAGAGCGGTTCTTCCGATTTCACACCCATGCTTACCAAGATCAAGAAGACCAATCCGGATATTTTTTATTGGGTAGCCTATGCCGGAGATACCACCTTGATCATGAAACAATCCAAAGAGCTTGATTTCAATCCGAAACTATTTCTTTCTGTAGCCATTAACTTTCCTCAATACAAAGCATCTCTTGGGACGACAGGGGATTACGTAGCGGGAGTTGACGTCTGGATTCCCGGTATGAAGCTTAAAGAGACGACCAAGTGGTTGGAGAAATTCAATAAAGCTTACCCCGGGCGTGTTCCTGAGTATTGGGCTCCTTTGGGCTACAGCAATTTGATGACAGTAATTGATGCAATCAAGAGAGCAAACTCTACGGACAAGGATAAATTAATTGTGGCTATGGAGAAGACTGATTATGCTTCTCCGATGGGTCGGATGACATTTTCCAAGAGCGAAGAGGGGGGATTACATCAGGCAATTCACGAGCAGATTATTACTCAATGGCAGGGAGGCGTTTCCCATATAGTTTATCCTGCCGCTAAAGAGACGAAGAAACTACTTTACCCTACACCCAGCTGGAAAGACAGGAAATAGCGCGGAATACGGCGATAATTGAGATCAGATAGTGAGAAGGTAACTAAGCTTCTTATTGAGATTTCAGGGAAGCAAAGCCATTTCCAAGAGGGGGGGAGCTTTGCTTCCGGCAGGGGCGATAACACATATCGGAAGGTGTAAACATGGTGGATTGGGCGAGCTTATTACAGAGCCTGGCGAACGGGATTTTGATTGCCGGTCTTTATGCGGCGGTGACATTGGGATTGACCCTTGTTTTGGGGGTAATGGGGATAGTAAATTTTGCTCACGGTGAGCTGATTATGCTGGGGGCTTACAGTTCTTTCTGGTTATTTACTCTTTTGGGAATCGATCCTTTGCTGTCTTTGGCATTGAGTGGTGTTCTTCTCTTCTTTATCGGGACGGGGATTTATCGGTTTACCATTTGGCCGATCATGAAAGATCCTCCTTTAAATCAGCTGTTGTTGACTTTGGGGCTTTCGATTTTTTTTCAGAACCTAGCCATGATTTTATGGAAGACCGATTCCCGCACCATCATTACATCCTATTCGGGGATGTCTCTTGATTTGGGGATTATTCATTTTGGTCTGACCCGGATGATCACCTTTCTGATTTCCGTTGTTTTAACAGTTTTACTGGTTGTTTTTCTGTCCAAGACTAAGCCAGGCAGAGCGATGCAGGCTGTAAGCGAAAACAATACCGCTTCCTGGCTGATCGGCATCAATGTTGAGAAGACCTATCTGCTGGCCTTTGGAGTGGCTGCCGCTCTGGCTGGAGCCGCCGGTGCTCTAGTGAGTACAGTTATGTATACGTTTCCCATGGTAGGGTTTAAATTGAGTCTGAAAGCTTTTTGCATTCTGGTTATCGGAGGGTTGGGCAATATTCCGGGCACCCTTTTCGGGAGTTTAATTTTAGGAATCACGGAATCTTTTGTTGGCACCTACATTCCGGAAGGTTCGGGATGGGCGGAAGGTATTTCCTTTGTTCTTCTTATTGTTATTCTTATTATTAAGCCCACAGGGCTGGCCGGGACCCGGAGGGAGTAGATGCGATGAATCGTTTGATTTCAGGGAAGTCATTTATAGTGCTGATTGTTTTGGCCGTAGTGCTGATCTTTTTTTATCCCCGAGTGATGGATTCCTATTTCCTTCATTTGACGATAGCAATTTTTTTGGCGATGATACTGGCGAGCAGTTGGGATATTCTGGCGAGGACCGGCCAGGTTTCCGTAGGGCAGGCCGGACTTTTTGGAATCGGTGCTTATGCGTCGGCACTTCTGTATCAGTGGATACATCTGCCTCCCGTTTTAGGTATTTTAGCGGGGGGTATTT
Source organism: Smithella sp. PtaU1.Bin162 (assembly GCA_002068015.1). Taxonomy (GTDB): domain Bacteria; phylum Desulfobacterota; class Syntrophia; order Syntrophales; family Smithellaceae; genus MVRV01. Next base: position 3,613 of record MVRV01000019.1, on the reverse strand, counting down.
TGGCCGTAATTCTGGCGGTGGGCATCGGCTATTTGACTCTGCGTTTGCGAGGGATCTATTTTTCCATTACTACCATTGCTTTTGCCGAGGCCCTTGCCGTCATTTGGCTTATGATTCCGGATATAACCGGCGGGGCGATGGGTGTTTCCACACCTCCTCTTTTTGGTGGGAACCGTATACTCGCTTATTACCTCATTTTAGCAATTTTGGCGCTGGTAATTATGACCGTTTGGCTGATAGAGAAGTCGCGGCTCAATTTTGCTTTTACGGCAATTCGGCAGAATGAAGATGTTGCCAATGTTATGGGAATCAATCCCACCCGGTATAAGGTTTTAGCATTTATGATCAGCGCTTTTTTTACCGGGTTGGCGGGAGGATTTTACAGTCACTATAACACCTATATTATTCCTTATGAAGTATTCGGTTTAAACGTTTCCATTGCCTGCCTGGTTATGCCGATTTTTGGCGGTCTGTACACAATTCTCGGGCCTGTCATCGGTACCATTCTGGTCAAGGTCATCGAAGAATTTTTAAGGGTCACCGTGCCTTACGGACATCAGATAGCCTACGGATTGATTCTGGTAGTGGTTGTATTATTCATGCCGGATGGATTGATCGGGCTCTGGAAGAAGAGGATAAAACCTCTTTTTTTGAAGAAGAGTTCTGTGGGATAAGAAATTAAGGTGCGGAAAAGCTGTTGAAGGGAAATAGACAAGCGATGAACGATAAAATTCTATTGTCGGTAAACGGGCTCAGCAAGCATTTTGGTGGTCTTGCAGCGGTTCAGAACGTGAGTTTTAGTATTCGTCAGGGGGAGATAGTGAGCTTGATTGGTCCCAATGGGGCGGGTAAGACAACAGTGTTTAATCTGCTTTCCGGGGTTTTCTCTCCGAGTGCCGGTACAATCAACCTGGACGGGGAGGATATTACGGGTAAGCGGCCGTTTGAAGTTTGTCAGAAGGGAGTAGGTCGTACCTTTCAGATTATGCAGCCATTTCCCCAGATGACCGTTTTGGAGAATATAATTACCAGCAGTTTATTCGGGCGGGTCCCGAAGATTTCGCTCTCGCAGGCGGAAGAGGAAGCCGTGGAGCTGTGTAAATTGGTAGGTTTGGGAGATAAGCAGAACACCTTTCCCCGGAATCTGACGACGCCTGGCCAGAAGAGGATTGAAATTGCCCGGGCTCTGGCGGTGAAGCCGAAGCTACTTTTGTTGGATGAAGTGATGTCGGGGCTTACACCCACTGAAACAATAGAAGCGATCAAGCTGGTGCGTAGTCTGAGAGATAAGGGGACGACGGTTTTTTTGATAGAGCATGTAATGAAAGTGGTTATGGGTATTTCGGATCGGGTGATTGTTGTTCATCATGGAGAGAAGATAGCGGAGGGGACTTGCGCCGAGGTAGCGAACGATCCGAAGGTAATTAAGGCATACCTGGGAGAACATGCAGAGGATACTAAGGAGTCAATGTGTTAGAACTTAAGTGGATTGATGTTTATTACGGGAATATTCAAGCGCTGTGGGATGTCAGCCTTAGTGTTAAGGAGGGGGAAGTCATTGTGATCGTCGGTTCCAACGGAGCGGGAAAATCGACGATTCTCCGGACAATTTCCGGCATGAACAAAATAAAAAAAGGATCGATAGAGTTTGGGGGGCAGCGGATTGACCTCTTGCGTGCCGACGAGATAGTGCGTTTGGGGGTTTCGATGGTGCCGGAGGGACGGGAGCTTTTTCCTCGGTTGAGCGTTCGTGAAAACCTGGAACTGGGAGCGGCATATATTGATCGTGCTTATAGCCGGAGAACAGAGACTTTGCAATGGATCTACTCACTTTTTCCGATTTTGCATGAGAGAGGAAGTCAGTTGGCCGGAACTTTGAGTGGCGGAGAACAACAGATGGTGGCTATTGGTCGTGCCCTGATGTCCCGGCCCCGGTTACTTATGTTTGATGAACCGTCCCTGGGATTGGCTCCTTTAATGGTTGATGAAGTTTTCAAAACAGTGACGAAAGTCAGCCAGGAAGGAGTGACCATTCTGCTGGTTGAGCAGAACGTACGACAGAGTTTAAAAATGGCACACCGGGCTTACGTGTTGGAAAACGGTCGCATGGTCACCAAACAGAGCATTGACGTAGATCCCGAGAAATGCATCCTGTGCGGCGAATGCGTGGAGATTTGCCCGGTCAGCGCCATTGACATGACCGTCAACGGCCAGCCCGAAAACCCGGGGCGAGATTTGGGGAGGAGGGTAAGCCGTAAGAGCCAATAAAATATTGAAGAGAGGATATTGATCATGGAAAAGACCAGCCGGATTTCGGGATTTCACAAGATGGAGTGGGCAGAAAGGCTTAAAATTGTTCAATCCTTTTCGGGATTACATAACGATGATGTAAAACTTTTACAGAAAGAAGGAGCGCTTAATTTTGAAACAGCCAATCGGATGATTGAGAACGTTATCGGGACGCTGCAGTTACCCATCGGCATTGCCATGAATTTTCTGATTAACGGGAAGGAGTATCTTGTGCCCATGGCGATAGAAGAGCCTTCCGTTGTGGCTGCGGCGAGCAATGCAGCCCGTCTGACCAGAGACAAGGGAGGTTTTTTTGTTACAAGTACTGGGCCGGTGATGATTGCCCAGATTCAGTTGGTAAATATTGCTGACGGTAATGCGACGAGGATGGTTCTTTTTGAGAGAGAGGAGGAGATATTATCCATTGCCAATTCCCAGGATCCGATGCTGATTGGTTTGGGCGGCGGAGCGAAAAGGATAGAGATTCGGGTTTTATCTACACCTATGGGTGATATGGTAGTTATCCACCTGGTTGTAGATACACGCGATGCCATGGGTGCCAATGCTGTGAACACCATGGCGGAGGCACTGGCTCCTTTCATTGAGGAATGGACAGGCGGAAAAGTTTACCTGCGGATTCTTTCCAATCTGGCGGATAAGCGTCTGGTGCGGGCAAGGACAACGGTAGATAAGAAGTCTTTGGGTGGAGAAGAGATTGTGGAGGGGATCATCAACGCCTATACGTTTGCGGCGGCTGATCCGTATCGTGCCGTTACCCATAACAAGGGTATTATGAACGGTATAATTGCGGTAGTAATAGCTACGGGGAATGATACCCGGGCCATTGAGGCCGGTGCGCACGCCTATGCGGCGCAGTCCGGCCGGTACAGTCCTTTGTCGACCTGGGGTAAGGATGCCGAAGGCAATCTTGTAGGCACTTTGGAGTTACCCATGGCGGTAGGCCTTGTCGGTGGGGCGACGAAGATTAATCCGGGCTCACAGATTGCGGTAAAGATACTGGGAGTACAATCGGCGATAGAACTGGGCGAGATTATTGGTGCTGTTGGGTTGGCACAGAATCTGGCGGCATTACGGGCTTTGACTACTGAAGGGATTCAGAAGGGGCATATGTCATTGCATGCCAAAAACATTGCCGTGATGGCCGGGGCGACCGGAAATATGATTGATGAGGTCGCCAAAAGATTAGTCCTCGATAAAAAAGTCCGCGTGGACCGGGCTAAAGAAATCCTCAAGGAGCTGTCTAACGAATAAAAAAATGAGAAAAAGACTAACCCTTATCTGGAGAAAAATATGTTTATTTTTT
>MVRV01000018.1 GCA_002068015.1 Smithella sp. PtaU1.Bin162 | reverse complement strand
AACCTATTTTTACGACAACCAGAACATCATATTGGAATACAATACCAGTAATGAAGTACAAACCAGATACACGCATGGGCCAAACATTGATGAACCGCTGGCCATTGAAATTAAATGCACAACAGCATTTACTCCGGGTAACTAGAGGGACGCCCTTAAAATTGTAAATTACTACGGAAAACTATATGAGGGTATGAGGGGAGGAAGAGCAAGATTGCTGCGGTGATTGTAAGCCGCAATGCAACGACAATAATATGTAAAGTTGACGGTTTCATTGATAAATAATTTACAAGCATAACATTAAACATTCGGGGGGGGTAATGATATGCAGAAACAGCTGAAACAAGCTTATGTGATCATCATTTCGTTTATTATCTTTTTAGGAATCATGATTTTGCCATCCTATGCCGGGACGGCAAGTTACACTTACGATAATGGCAACCGCCTGATTTGTGTAGATTACGATGAAGGATCGAAGATCGAATATATCTACGATGAATCCGGCAACCGCACCGTAAAAAATATTATTGCCGTCGATACAATTCCGCCTGTAACCACAGCAACGCCCGCAGGTGGTACATATAACACAGCTCAAACCGTAACACTTACCTGCAATGATGGCACGGGTTCCGGCTGCAACAAAATATATTACACAACCAACGGGACGACCCCGACGACATCTTCTCCTATATATTCTGCGCCCATAGCAATTGCCGTAACTACTACACTTAAATATTTTGCCCAAGATCTGGCGGGCAATACGGAAAATGTCCAGTCACAAACATACACGATAACTGCGGGCAACTCCCTCCAGGTAGCACTCCTTAAAGACGAGCAAAATATCCTGGCGGGAGTGCATTTGTATTTGTTTAGCGGAGCAGGCAGCTATCTGGGGCAAAGTAAAACAACAGATACAGAGGGAAAAGCAATATTTGATGTTACTCCCGGAACATATAAAGTCCGTGCCGATTATCTCGGCTATCAATTCTGGAGCAACTCAACGGAAGTAGTCACAACGGCAAACGTCGATATGATGATACCGCATCATGATGTAACTATCACCATCAACAGCATATATCAGGGATCATCCGTGCCGCTTGCCGATATCAATGTCTACTTATTTACGCCGGCGGGATCTTATCTCGGATTAACTCAAAAGACAGGCATAAACGGCCAGGTTGCCTTTGCACTACCGGACAAAGATTACAAAGTACGGGCTGATTACCTGGCTCAACAGTATCTTTCTTCTGTTTTCAATTCCCAGAATACGGCAATTAATATTCCGCTGGGCGATGCTGAGATAACAGTAACTCAAGGAAGCCAAAATCTAAATGCTGTCAACGTCTATGTGTTTACATCGGGCGGTTCCTATCTGGGGCTTCATGACGCTACCGATGTATCCGGAAAGGTAACGTTCCGGCTACCTGCGGGAAATTACAAATTCCGGGCAGATTATCTGGGTAGCCAATACTGGAGCACTGAAGAAATCATAACGGCCGATCAACTAAAACCAATAAACATTAACACCGGCGGCGGATTATTTACCTTAACCGTATTCAAGGGTGCCTCCGCTCCGCTGACCGGTGCCAACTGTTACGTTTTTACCGAGGCAGGCAGCTACATTGGCCTATCCGGCACAACAAACAGCAACGGTCAGACAACATTCAACCTTTCCAATGGCAGCTTCAAATTCCGTATAGATTACCTTGGTTATCAACACTGGACAGAAGTGGCAGCAGTTCCCACCATAACTAGTCTGACCAAAACCATTCTCCATCAGAACGCTACTCTGACAGTACAGGGATCGGTAGCCGGCAATTTAGAATTAAAACATGGTATTCCTGTATATCTCTTTACGCCTGCCGGGTCTTATTTAGCCTCAAGTAAAACTACTGACGTCAATGGTCAAGCAACGTTCAATCTTCCGGAACGGGCCTATAAAGTACGGGCTGATTATTTAAGCCGGCAGTTCTGGTCGGAAGAATTCACCTGGGTGGATAAGACAATTGTCATTCCGGAGGGAATAGCGAGAGTGCATGTAACAATGGCCGGTCAGGATTTGCAGAATGTACCAGTTTATGTTTTTACCGCAACAGGGTCGTATCTTAATATCACCGGTAATACCGACGCTTCCGGCAACAGAGATTTCCGCCTGCCCTCGGGTGACTACAAGTTCCGTGCTGATTACCAGGGTAACCAGTATTGGGCAACGGCGTCAATATCACCGGATGTGATAAATATGGTTGAACTAAGTACCGGGGGCAGCCAATTCACACTGACCGTTCTCAAGGATGTCTCCGATCCACTGACCGGTGTCAATTGTTACGTATTTACCGAGGCAGGAGTATATTTGGGAATAACAGGTGCAACAGACGTCAGTGGTCAGAAGACTTTTAACCTTGCTGATGGAAATTACAAATTCCGCATAGACTATTTGGGGTATCAATTTTGGACGGATGTTTTCACAGTGCCGGCAAGCCTTTCCGGCAGCCTAACAATACCACACCAGGATATAACAATAACAGTAGAAGGAATATATCCGGAAACGCAGTATCTGGCCGGGGTTAATGTTTATCTCTTTACAACTGCTGGAAGTTATTTGGGGAAAACACAAGCGACAAGCAGCAGCGGTCAGGTAGCATTCAATCTGCCGGATAAGAGTTACAAGGTACGGGCGGATTATTTAGGCAATCAATTTTGGTCAAATGAATTCCAATCTACCAATGCCACAGTAAGCATCCAACGGGGAATAGCCCAGGCGATAGCAAAAAAGACAGGCAATCCCATGGCCGGTCTTAAAGTATATCTGTTCAGCGCCGCCGGTTCTTATCTGGGAATAAATGCCACAACAAATACGGAAGGCAAATCAGAATTCATACTGCCCAACCGTTCTTATAAATTCAGAGTCGATGAGGGCAGCACCCAGCACTGGAGCCCTGTTACAACTATAACGGAAGTCCAGATCAATGCTGTAGAGGTGAACTGGGACTGAAGATATAGAGAAAACAGATTCAATTTTGAAGACAATTTAAATAAGAGGGGGAGCTATGTTTAGAAGAATACTTTGTTTAAATATTATTCTATCCGTTTTTCTTTTTACTTTATCGTACGCCGATACGACTGTGTTTGAGAAAACATTTGCCATTGAACATCATCACAAATTATTTTCTATAAATAATTTCCATGCCGCTGATCCCGGAGGGGGGACATTAGTGATTATCAAAAATCAGCCGGGAAAGGCAATCAAAAACGGTTATATCCGGCTGAACGGCAGATATTTTCATCTGAAACATTTTTTAAAAAGCAAAGAGCAAGTTTTACATAAAGATATTACTGTTAAAGCATCAAACCGCTTGATTGTATCTTTTCAAGGCCGACTGCATTCTTCTTTAAGCGTTGTCATTAAAAGAAAAGGCAGCCCTCCTCCCATGGTTAAGATATCGGCAAACCCCACATCCATTAATGCCGGAGAAGCAAGCGCTTTAACCTGGAGCTCTACAAATGCCACAACATGTTCTATTGACCAGGGTATCGGAACTGTTGCCGTAAACGGCACGCAGGCAGTATCACCGACAAAAACAACCACATATACCATTACTGCCACGGGTGCCGGAGGTACAGCCACGGAAAGCGCGACGGTTACAGTGGCGGGTCATATCAGTGTAACAATAACTTCGCCTACCGATGGTTCCTCCATAACCGGCGACAGCATATTGGTAAGAGGAACAGTTACAAATGGTTTAGGCAAGGAAACAGGAATTGTGGTTTACGGAAAAGTGATCGCAACAGTATTCAATAATGAATTTGTTGCCAATAATGTTCCACTGACCGAAGGAGCAAATACGATAAATGTAATTGCCGCGGACTCTACGGGAGTTTCGGCAACAAAATCAGTTACCATCAATGCCGATAGAGAAGCAAATCATATCCGTATCAAGTCTTATCCCGGAGCCGGCATATCGCCTTTGGAAGTCACTTTAAACATAAACGGTTCTTTCACTATTAACAATCCAGTGTTTACGTATGTCGGGCCGGGCAATGTCGAGAGGATAGCAAGTACTAACCCTGATGAATACAAGTTCAGAATTACCGCAGAAGGAATTTACTATATCACGGCGGAAGTAACCGGACCTGATAATATCGTATATCAGGATACTGTGTCGGTGACGGTGCTTTCGCTTACGCAGATAGATGCTCTTTTCCATTCGCAATGGCAAAACTTAACCGATGCTTTACAGAGAGGAGATAAAACTGCGGCGCTGAATCTGATCCTTCCGGCCAATAGAGCGAAATATCAGATGATGTTTGATGTTTTGGGCGATCAATTGCCGGCGATAGTGGCTAACTATACAGGATTTAACTTTGAATCCATTTACGGCACCAGAGCATACTATAAGTTGGAAACGACAGAAAACGGCAGGGGATTTTTATATCAGGTCGTTTTCATTCAAGATCAGAACGGCCTGTGGTGCATTGAGGAATTCTAAACAAGGAGAGCGTGGATAATGAAAAAATATATTATCTTAATCGTTACAGTCGCAATGTTGTTTTCTTCGGTGTTGGCGCATTCCGGATTGATTTATTCTAAGCCGGAATTTCGCGGGAGGGTTATCGATGCGGAAACGAAGCAACCGATAGAAGGTGCAGTAGTGGTAATTTTATATGACAAGTGGCCTCTGATCGGCGGTCCGGGCGGTCCTAATTCATATATATATAAAGCGAAAGAAACACTGACAGACAGCAAAGGAGAGTTTCACTTTCCTCCGGTAAAATCATTTAGCTTAGCCAATTCGGATGCCGGGGTTAGATTCATATTTTACAAACCTGGTTACATGGCCAGTTATGGGCCGACGCATATTAAGCCCATCTTAATAGAGTCCTACTTTTCTTCCGGCAAGGTCGGCGAGGCATCAGAAATTGAAGCTGGTAAATCGGAAGACAGAAGCTACATAAAATGGAAAGGCATTTTAGGTATTATGGAGTTGAGGAAGGTGTTACCTAAAAAGGCAATGCCTCCATATGGAATACCTTCTGGATATGGAGCTCGACAGCTACCGCTTCTATATGAAGCGATAAATCAAGATAGAAAAAATCGCGGCTTGAAAGGAGAGGTAGAATGAATACGGTTCCCCGAAATAATAGAATATTCCTATTGTTTTTATTCCTAGTACACTTTACTGTTCTTATAATATCAAATGAGTCGCTGGCCTTCAATGAAACAACACATCGTGTAATAAACGAAATAATTGCCGACAAAAACTCAAGCTATGGTAATTTCTCATTTCAAACATATTTAAAAAATCAACTCGGATTTAATGATGGTGTCGAAACAGAGATCAATAAAAAAATGATTCTAAAGTCTATCGGCGATGGCGGTGAGTATGAGGACAAGGATTTACGGCCACTTAACCATTTTCATAATCCGATAACAAATCGTGGGCTTAAAGATTTAAATCCTTCGGCATTAGCTTGGGCTACCTTGCCGGTAGGGATACAAAGTCCGGAGAGCTATTCCTGGGATGATGTACGTGCCTATTATTATGCAGCCTTAACATCCAAAGACAAGTATACCAGAGATATAAATTATGCCAGAGCATTTAGAGGTATAGGCCAGATTATGCATTTGTTGCAGGATATGTCTGTACCTGCTCACACACGGAATGATGCGCATTTGTCATTTCTCGATTTCGGAGGTGATGATTATGAGTTGTGGGCAAAAAATAATATAAAAGATCAGGTGCAAATTAATACATATTCGGTAAGTTTTTTTGTGCCAAACGATTACTCTTTTTTAATTCCCAATCTGTTCGATACCGATCAATTTACCGGCGCCAATCCCGACATTACGATACAGACGGCAATAGGGCTTGCGGAATACACGAATGCCAAT
>MVRV01000017.1 GCA_002068015.1 Smithella sp. PtaU1.Bin162 | reverse complement strand
ACGAGCGGCAGATTGACCTCCTCCGTAACCAATACGAGGAGCACCACCTATACATATTACACCCAGGGCTTCCTGCACACGGTGACCGACCCGGAGAGCCGGACCACGACGTATACCTATGACCCGGTGGGACGCGTTATCCAGATCGACCGCCCGGACGGCTCATCCCTGGGCTTCACCTACGATGCCAACGGCAACACGACCGTCTTCACGACCCGCCCCTCCGTCAACCACACCTTCGGGTATGACGCGGTGAACCTCACGGGGAGCTACCTGACACCCTTGAGCGGGACGTACAGTTATCTCTACAATGCGGACAGGGACCTCGTCCGGGTCACCTTGCTGAAGCAATAAAAAATATCGCGGCTTTCGGCTCTGTCGGAGGCCATGGCTTGAGAACAACGATGGGAGCATATATGAAATATATCAGGGCAGCGTTTATCATGTTATCAACTTACTTCCTGATGAAAGTCGTGATATTTTTGGGAATATCAATGAATAAAACGGGTATAGTACCTGAATCCGTATCTACTGAAACACAATACCTCGCCCTAAGAACGGCAGTCTCAAATGCCGCATTTGTATTTCTAATTGTCATAAGCTACATGATCGTAGAGCTTCTGTATTACCGAAAAAAACGCACTTTCCATGAAGCAATATCAATCAATGCTTCTATTGTATTATCATTATTGTACTTTGTTTTATTTTCATTTTTGAATTTCTTGATGATTGTGAACTTCATAAGTAGAGATATGTCAGCTCTGCTGATGTACAGCGTCATTCTGAATACTCTGCCGATTCTTGGCATCTATGAAATTCTTTTTAAGAGGAACACAAGCAAAAAAGCACATATTATCTTCTGGATATCAGCATTTATGTTATCACTTTTAGTGGTAATACCTTATGGGTCCTTCATATCATATATATTTTATACTTATTTATTATGAACGAAAGCAAAAGAAGTGGTCAGCAAGAGGATCGACTACGACTCCTTCGGGAACGTGATCACGGACACCAATCCGCAGTTCATGGTTCGTTCAACTTCGCGGGAGGGCTGTATGATCCGGATACCGGTCTTATTAGATTCGGCCACAGGGATTGCAATCCCGACACAGAGAGGTGGACGGCCAAGGGTCCGATCCTGTTCCGGGGCGGGGATTCAGATCTCTACGGCTATGTGATGAATGATCCGGTGAATGGGGTGGATCCGGAGGGTAAAAATCCCGTTTTTTGGCGTGCGATTGTCGCTCTTGGCGGTTTCGTTGCCTATACAGTGAACTGGTTCTGGGAGAAAATGCATCCTCCACCGTTACCGTCACAGCCCTGTTCGATCAAAAAAAGACAGATCTTCGAGAAGAAGTGCCTGGAAGTCCCGGCAAACCTACAAATTTTTCACCTTATCAGTTGCCTCCTCCCATGAGGACGCCAGTTACAATGACTAAATAGAAAGGGACATATTAGGTTTGTGCATAATATCAAGTACTATAAAATTTTTCCAATTGCTTTAATTTTCATCTACGGGTGTGTTGGTATCATCCCTTTTGGGATAGAATTATTGCATCCCGGATATTTTGCATGCGCGAAATATGCTAAGACATTGCTCATCGGATCGATTCCATTAGTTGGAAGCAGTTATTTAATATATTTGTTCATGAAATTAATCGAGAAGGTATCAGATAATGTACGGAATAGAGAAACAAACCCAGATTCATCTCTTGGCTGCAATACGAGCTCCCAAATAATTGGGACGTTAACGGAGAATGATCTGCATATATTAAGGAATGCTAAAAAATATAAGGTTATATCAATATCTATTATGATTTTTTGTAGTATAACTATTATTTTGTATATACCCATATCATTGAATCAAAAATACTATGTAGCGGAATGTGTACGATTTGAAAGAGTATTGATGGCAATACCCATTATAGGAATTATAATGGGATATGTGATGTATGTATTTGCAAAATTTATTGACAGATTAGAAAGACTCTGATGGAAACGGGCGACGCGGACGGTTTCCTCACTCAAAGGAACCAGAAAGGTCAATGGGAACATCGTGGAGAAGTACCTATGGCAGGGGTTGACGAGACTTCTGGCGGTGTACGATGCTAACGATAACCTGGTCATGAGATTCCAGTACGCCGACGGACGGCTCCCGTATGCCATGCAGGCGAACAGCACGACGTATTACCTGACCTATGATCAGGTGGGGTCGTTGAGAGCGGCAAAGGGCAGCTCAGGAACCGTGGTACAAAAATTTACTTTCACAGAATAGGAATTGCCGAATCGAAATGTTGCCGCAACATAATCTATTTCGAAACCTGGACGGAGAAATACGGTTTTTTTGGAAACTGGTTATTCTTTTCGTTTTATGGTTCACCATCGATAGTGGATTAAGATGGATTTTTAGTCTCTTTCTCTACGCACATGGCAAAACGGATTTTGTTTTCTTTACAGAAGGTTTTTTAACAAACCGTGAAGGATGGACTATAGAGATTTCTAATTTCATATATGGCATTAGCCCTGTAATCGCTGTTGCTGTTTCAGTTGTAAAATTAGACAAAAAGAAGCTAAGCAGCTTCTGTATCGATAGTGGTCTAGTCAGGCCAAAACATCTGTTTTTACAGATTATTGCTGGTATTTCAGTTGGAATGGCTGCCTTTTCAATCCAATATTTCGGACCAATCCTTGTTCAGTCGCTCATTGTTTTGGGTTCCATTTACGAAGAGACAATCCAAATATTATTAAAGCCATTCACTTATCCATTTTCAGCGCGGCCACAACTGCTCCTCTATATTCCGACACGCGTTATTCTGCCGGTATTTGCTGAGGAGATTATGTTCAGATCCTACATTCAGCAACATATGATCGAACATAAAGGAGCTCTTAAAGGAGTCCTTTTGGCAACAATGCTGTTTATGCTTTTGCATGTGTTTAATCACGACAGAGTAACAGCTTATATAATATATGACAGAATATTCCAATATATTGTTTTTTGCATTGTGGGCTACATTTATTATAAAAGAAGAAATTTCTACATGATAGTAACAATGCACGGTACTATGAATTTCATAATTTTCGTCTTTTTTTGGAAGATAAATTGATCGACCGTATGTTATCAACGTCCCGAAAATGGGAGCCGCCGGATTGATCGGGAATGTGATCACGGATACCAATCCTCAGTTCATGGTTCCGTTCAACTTTGCGGGAGGACTCTACGATCCGGATACCGGTCTGATCCGGTGCTGGCATCGAGATTACAATCCCGACACGGGGAGGTGGACGGCCAAGGATCCGATCCTCTTTAAAGGCGGGGATTCAGATCTCTACGGCTATGTGTTGAATGATCCAGTTTCCTCCATAGATGAAGATGGACTGATGGGAGGGCGCCCTTATCCAAAGGAATATGAAGATTATACGGGATCGAGCAGAATTTCTGGAGAGAACTGACAGATTCTTTTTACTTGATCCTATAGAGTGGGTAACCGAAGCGAATAATGCTCGTAATCGTAAAGATGATTGCGTCGAAAATGACTGGATGCATTAAAAAGTGTTTCTAACGTATCCCTTTTTTCAAGGGCTATGAATACCAATACAGATCAGATTCAACACTGTTTGATATACAGATGGGGCGTATGTTGCTGTGCATATAATTAGAAACACAAAAGGAAATATTCGTTTTTTTTGGAAGCTAATCCTCATTTTCGTCTTGATGGTCTTGATTAATGGTGGAGTACGGCGGATTTTAAGCCTGGCACTTTATGGATCTGTTAATATAGATTTACTTGATTTCTCTCTTGAAACAATATTTAGCAAACGTACGGGATGGGCCATAGATGTCTCTAGCCTTATATATTCATGCAGCACGATTTTAGCTGTAGTCATTGCGGTTATAAAACTTGACAGAGAGAAATTGCTCGATTTTGCCACTGACAGTGGCCTAATCGGATCAAAACATTTACTCGTTCAAGTTGCTGCTGGTATGGCTCTTGGGATTGCGTTTCACGCCGTAAAATACTTTGGATTTTATGCAATAAAGTCGCTCATTGTTTTAGGCGCCGTTTATAGGGAGACCATTGAAATGTCATTGAAACCATACTCAGCGTATGAGTCATGGCTACAATTACATACATTTCTATATATTCCTATACGTATTGTCCTGCCGGCATTTGCAGAGGAGATATTATTCAGAGCCTATGTTCAGAGACACATGATTGAGCATCTCGGAGTTATGAAGGGGATCCTACTGGCGACGATGTTGTTTGTGCTGGGTCACTTACCTGGCGAAGGGGGGTACACAGATATTATCATCTTTATGATGGCTATGGATATTATACAATATTGTATAACCGGTTATCTTTACCATAAGGGTAAGTACATATATATGATGGGTACTATGCATGCTACCAACAATGCGATTTATTATGTTTTTTTTTAATGGAGGGATTATGAAGCAGGTCTTCCCGAATCAAACAGTGATCGACTGCGTTCAGGACCCCTTGGGGCGAAGGATCGCGACCAAGGTCAACGGGACCATCGTGGAGAAGTAGCTGTGTGGCAGGAATTAACCGGACGCCTTGCTGTGAATCTGAAAT
>MVRV01000016.1 GCA_002068015.1 Smithella sp. PtaU1.Bin162 | reverse complement strand
TCCTCCACCACCTCATTGACCAAACCGATCCTTTCCGCCTCACGAGCCGGTACAAGATCACCGGTCAGGAGATATTGCTTAGCTCTGGCCACTCCGCACAGCATACTCCAGATAACCGCGCTTCCATCGCCGGCAGCCAGTCCCACTTTTACGTGTGTATCTCCAATACGGGCATTTTCCGAGGCAAATATTACGTCACACAACAAAGCTATGCTGGCACCCAATCCTGCGGCATCACCGTTAACCGCTGCGATAATCGGCGTTTCACATTCTAGTATATTGCGCAGCAAATGACGTCCGTGGCGCGTCGGAGCAAATTCTCTTTGCCGGTTTGTTCCACTCTGTTTTTTGTTCATATCTTTAACGTCACCTCCCGAGCAGAAGGCCTTGCCTGCACCCGTAATGACAATAGAACGAATTTTCTGGTCTCTATCCATTTGCACAAACAAATCTTCCAATATGCGGTGCATCTCATCATCAATAGCATTCAAGCGCTCCGGACGATTGATGATAATCGTGGCTACACTGTCCTTTAGTTCAATTTTCAAATACGGACAACGATTGTATTCCTGCATGTTATTACTCCTTTCCGTTGTAATATTTTTAAGGCAAAAATATTTGAACTCTGTTTACCTTAACAATTACTTTAATCAGAAATGGATAAATAATGTAGTTCTTATATTGTCCCGTAGGCTATCATTATTCGCTGCACCCAGGAAGTTCCTTCATAAATAGTCGTAATACGGATATCATGGGAAAGACATGCTGTCTTATATTCTTTCATATAACCCTAGCCGAAGTTTTTTTCTCCGGGCTGCTTCCTCGGCATCCATGTCAATTTTCAGCTCCTGGCTGACCTGAAAGATCAGATCAACTGCTGCATCATCTTATTCTCTTCCGCACTCTCTCAGAACGTTATCCGGAGAACCGGCCTTCCGAGCAAGGTTTTCCAAACTCCAACCTTTTTCCTCCCTGGTCCCGGGCTACCTTCATCCGATCTTCCATTGTGGTGATCTTTTTGTCTCCGGCATTAACTCTTTTCCTTTTATGAACATATTTACAGCTTATCGTAAATTACACCGTTTTTTTTCAACAAGTCTATCTCCGTTGATGAAAAACCGATACCAGTTAACACATCTCTGTTGTTTTCACCAAGCAAGGGAGCTTTACCCGAAACACCTGCCTCCGTATTCCTCAGTTTTAGGGGGGAATTTGTTATTTTCACAGTACCGACTCCCTCATGTTCTACGCCAGCTAGCATCTCTCTTGCTTTGATTTGCGGATGATTGATAACATCGCTAACCGATAAAACGGGAGCGGTGAGAATACGCGCCTCCTGAAGCAATACCACTGCTTTTTTTACAGAAATATTTTTCACCCACTCCTGCACAATTCCGATGACGGTTTCCCTGTTTGCAGCCCGGGCTGCGTTACCGGCAAAGCGATTATCCTCTATCAATTCCGTTTTCCCCATAATTTCCGCCAGGCGTTTCCAGGCACTATCGTTAAAAACACCTATGACCACCCAGCCGTCCGCTGCTCGATATGTTCCTAAAGGCACAACTGTCGGATGGTGGATGCCGGCCCGGCGCGGATTCTTCTCTCCTTTTGTCAGCACATAAGTTTGAACAGCAATTTCAAACTGTGCAAACATACAATCCAGCATCGAAATATCAATATATTCTCCGCACCCTGTCCTTTCCCTGTGATAAAGAGCGGAAGAAATAGCTCCGAAGGCATGTGCACCAGCAATCGTATCTCCTATGGCGGCACCGACATTAGTCGGAGGACCATCGGGTTCTCCAGTCATATCCATCAAACCACTCATTGCCTGAGTTGTCAGATCATTACCAACAAACGAGGAAAGCGGACCGGTTTGACCATAGGCGGAAATGGAACACATGATGATATCATTTTTTACGGCTCTTAAACTTTCATAATCAAGAGTGTATTTGGCCATAATTCCCGGCCGGAAATTTTCCACTACAACATCACTTACGGCAACAAGTTTTTTAAGAATTGCAATAGCTTCTTTTTTTCTCATGTCGAGACTAATGCTTTTTTTACCGCAATTCTGCTGCAGGTAATATCCGGTGTTACCCGGACTGATGACATATGGAAACCCGCGGGCATCGTCCCCTGTCACCGGCTGTTCAACCTTAATAACTTCCGCACCCATGTCGGCAAGCATTCTGGTACAATACGGGCCAGCCAGAACCCTTGAAAAATCAAGTACACGGACACCTTTAAATATCTTCTTTTTACCTGAAAACGCTCCACCAACCATTTTCAATTTACCTCCAATTTAAAAATAGAATTAAAGGCGGAACAACTATCGATAAAATTAGGCCGGCAGTTATCATCATTCTTCCGGTTATTTTTCTGCCTGTCTACAATTACCCTTACTGTACAGCAATTTCTATAAAACAGTTTTTTTACGGGGATACAAATTCTTCTTAATCATCAAAGTATTTTTCCTCCATCGCCACAGTCAACCCGTCGCTGTTGAGTAACCGTATTGCAAACCCTTCCGTTTTAGGCAGCTCATAAGCAAAGAAATACCTGCAGGTAAACACCTTTCCCGTATAGAAATTGATATCAGTTCCGGATGAACTCGCTTGTAAAGCCTTTGACGAGACAATCGCCTGAAGAAGCCATTGCCACGCTACCGCAATAACCCCGAATAATTCAAGATATAATGTGGCATCGGCCAGAAATAGTTCTCTCTTCTTCTGAGAATTCAAGTCTACAAGATGGCTCGTTACTTTCTGAAGTTTTTCCAATGCATTTTCCAGTGCACCGGCATAAGGTTTAAGAGCCTCAATTTCTCTGGCCGAAGCAATGGTCTTTTTCACCTCTTCGAGATAATATTGGAAGGCTTTGCCGTTACCACTCGTTATATTTCTACCCAAAAGAGTTATACCGTGAATTCCCGTAGTTCCTTCATGAATAGGATGGATGCGTGCATCGCGATAATGCTGTTCCATTTGAAATTCATCACAGTAACCATATCCGCCCATACATTGCAGTGTCGCACTGATAGCCTGGATGGCCATTTCTGAAGGATATGTTTTGGCAACGGGTGTCAATAAACCAAGCAGCAGCTCATTTCTTTCTTTTTCCTCTCCATTTTCCACTATTCCGAGATCAGCGTATTTGGCACACTGACACAACAAGGAGAAAGATCCTTCCATAATCGCTCGTGCAAACATCAGCATTCTTTTGATATCTGCATGATCGATAATGGGAACTTGAGGCGAATGGGGATCTTTGTTACTCAGACCTCTACCCTGGCGCCTCTCTTTTGTGTAATCTAGTGCCTCGTAATATGCAGCTGAGGCAATGGCGGCTGCACACGCACCGATGCTGATCCGGAATTCGTTCATCATCTGAAACATATAAGACAGTCCATTGTGCGGTTCTCCCACCAAATAGCCGTAACAGTTGTCATTCTCTCCCAGGCTTAACTGGTTAAGCGGCGTTCCTTTATAACCCATCTTATGATACATAGCAGTTATACTGATATCGTTGTCCACAAGATTTCCTCTTTCATCCAAACGTTTTTTCGGTACGACAAACAGAGAAATTCCCCTCACACCTGCCGGGGCACCTTTTATTTTGGCCAGCAGTAAATTTATAATGTTGTCGGCACTGTCGTGATCAGACGCTGAAATAAATATTTTCTGTCCTTTTATTTTATATACTCCATCTCCTATAGGTTCTGCAACGGTTGTTATATCAGCAAGAGAACTCCCGGCCTGTGGTTCAGTGAGTGCCATTGTACCTTGCCACTGGCCTGCATACATTTTAGGGACATACGTATCGATCAGTTTTTGCGAACCAAAAGAAGTAATCAAGTGAGCCGCACCGGTGCAAAGACTGGGGAATATACTTGCCGAATAATTTGCTGCGCTGAAGATAAAATTCGTGACCATGTTAATCAACTGCGGCAGTTGTTGGCCTCCGTGTTCCATAGATGCTGCAGCCGAAATCCAGCCGCCTTCGCCGAACTGTTGGAGAACAGTTCGGACCATCGGATGCACTTTTATCTTCCCATCCACAAACTCCGGTGGTTTTTTGTCCATATCCACAAAGCATGGTTTCAATGTGGATTTGGCCATTTTCATAGCTGCATCCAGGATTATATTGAACATTTCTTCTGAATGATCTGCATAGTATGGATACTGAAGCAAAGACGTTGCGTCAAATACTTCATAGATCATGAACTTTAAATTTCTTTCACTGACGAATTTCTCTCCCATAATTATATCTACTCCTTCTTTGTTGCTTCTTTAATTTATTTTCCAGCAATGTTCCGGATCGATAAATTACATTTGTATCAATGATATTTTTATTAGCCGGCACTCATAGCTTACTGTTTTACAGTCAGCGCTTGGCTATCTCAGCCCCAGCAGTTTTCTGGCAATAACTACTCTCTGAATTTCGTTTGTGCCTTCGTAAATTTGACAGATCTTCGCGTCGCGCATATGGCGTTCCGC
>MVRV01000015.1 GCA_002068015.1 Smithella sp. PtaU1.Bin162 | reverse complement strand
CTCTGAATACGTCATCAGCCAACTACCGTATTTCCGGCGCGCCTTTTCAACTTTCCTGCAATGTCGTTTGTGATCTTGAATATCTTCTTTATTGTCTTCACAAAAAGTATACCCGCAGGTTTCACACGTCAATTTTCTCAACTCCTCGTCAAGGTTACTGTGTTTGCCGGTCACTATCCCTTATACTGACCGGCATTTCTATTACCCCTTGACGGCGACCCCTTATGCCGGGCGGACCCGGCCACCGCTTAAACTTTATATAATGCCGCTCCTGCCCCGGCGCGCTTCAGGACGGAACGGGCGAATTTTATCTGTTGGCTTTTCTTACCTCCATCGTTAGCACCCCTCCCGGAAAATGCCAAGCAGGCCATGTGCTTACGCTTACGGTTAGTCCGTATTCGTCACAGAACCGAACTAGGTTGCGCATCTCATTCAGGCTTAAACTGTAAGGCTGACTCACGTATACTTCCGGCTTGCCGTCCTTTAGCCAGAGCGACACGTGGTCCCATCCGGGTATATGGCACGGCGACGATCCGCCACCGGGTAATGCCGAACAACGACGGCCAAGTAAGCGACTTACGCAGGGATGACCGCTACTCTGCTTAAGGCCATGTTTATTAATATACTGCTCTCTGTACTGCTCCCATGTGGCTTCAGCATAGGCACGGCGCGCGGAATCAGTACCTTCATCTTCGGCAAGTTTCTTGAGAACAGCAACGGCTTTTTTATAGGCCGGACTCGGTTTGTCTATAAATAACCTCATGGTTTGCACCTCCTTTCACCTGGATTTTTGCCAGAGCGGATTTTTATCTGAGTACGAAAACATTTCCTAGAATTTTATTTATTTTTCAAAGATGATTTAGCCCTTTTTTGTGTATTTTTCTTCAATATTTAAACTCAATCGGCTTCTTTCAATGCTAGTTATTTTTTAAAAAGTTTTATGAAATTTGATGAAATTTTATCTGTTTTTGACCGTTCTTTTAAAAAATATTAACGCAAAGGATAAAATTTTTATACTTTGGTCATTAAAGCCTTCATCCATACAGCCACAAGGCTTTAGTCCCATCTGTCTTCGTCATTGTTTTCTTGCTCGTGGGTGACGTAGGTTACGCCAGGTGACGCGTTTTTCATACTCCCGGCAATTTTTTTATTTTGCGCTCCAGTTATAACCAGAGCATCATTTTTTTTTATTTCGCGGAGGTATAAACCTACGTATCCTTGAGTATCTTGTGTAACCCGATCAAGTAAACCTATTCCCCTAAAGACCCATTTTCCTTTCGAGCTTCTATCTCGCTTAAACCCGCGCTCCGTAAGCTTTGAGCTAAACATTCGTTGCGATAATTGATACTCACCACTTTCCTTGCACCAATTCAAGTATGCATTATAAATATTACCTACTAACACCTTTGCCAACGGATTAACAATGCAATACTCTTCAATAAAATTGTTCAAAGTGTCCATCTCTGCTTGGTAGTTTTTAGTCGCCTGGATCACTTCTTCTGGCTCACCTAGGCCATCCCGCTGCCAGGCCAGACAACCCGCTATTGCCCAATTCAAAATACCGGGAAGTTCTTTTTTCAATTTTTCGGTTAATTTTTTGTCTCTTTTTTCCCGTGGAATGGTAACATTAAATGGTATCAATCTGATGCGCTTCCATATTGCGTAGTCGGTGCCTCTAACAATTGGCCGGTGATTCGTTGCCATCCACAGTTTATGTGTTGGCTCAAATTCAAAGAAATCTCGTCCCATAAACCTCGCTTTAAGTTTGTCCCCACCAGTGAGTTGTTTTACGAGCGCCTCTGAAAGTCGTTTATTTTCCTCAGTTTCGACACACGTTATTAACCTTGCGCCTTCGATGTCGGCAATTTCGGTAGGGTGGGAATCATGCTTTTTTGCCATTAGCAGGTTTGGGGCCGCCGGCCTAGCGTAATCGCCAAGAAGTGATAGCAATATGTTTAAGAAAACAGACTTACCATTATCGCCCGAACCATGTGCTATAAATAGCACCTGCTCAGAAATATCTCCCGTTAGACTATATCCTAATGCCCTTTGAAGAAAACTTATCAAATTATCGTTTTCATTCATAATGCGATTCAGAAACGAGGTCCAAAGTGGTGCCGTAGCATGTGGATCGTATTCTACATTTGCAAGTTTTGTTATTAAATTTGCTCGCGAATGTGGTTTTATCTCTCCTGTTTTTAAGTCAAGGGTCCCGTTTTTAACATTAAGTTTCATTGGATCTGCGTCAAACTGCTCCGGACGGGCGTAAATTCCCGGTTCTGATTCTGCAAGCTTGATCATTGCTTCGATACGTGCCCGATTTTTGCACCGTGACGCATATTTAAGTGTCTTTTCGTCGGCTTCGGCACACATAACAGTGACGGTGTTTTTAGCCAATCTGACGATTCCGCCAGTATGGTCTTTTACCCACCTTAAATCATCCCATATCAACCACATACCCCACACATGAACGTGCTTCAGGTTAACCCCGTGCAATTCAACAAGTTTATGCGCGTTATCCAAGTCCGTAAAATTAATCTGTTGTTCATCATCTTGCGCAGTCTTCTTTTCTGTTTTTTCTTCGTACTTGATTTCAATGCGCATAGCGGTGTCGAGTGCATTTTGAAATACTTCCTTAAATTTACTCTGTTCTCTTTTGTGCAGGTCATTAGGATCTTTAGCACCGGTTAATTCACTCAACCGGACCTCGAAAAGCTCACCGCACCATGTTTTCCAACTGGAAAGTTGTTTCGTTATACCGGCGATGAACGTTTTCCCACCCTTGTCCGGTTCCCGGACGGCATAGATCTTCGGAATACCTTCGATATATTTAAGCTTGAGCTTGCCGGCCATATCCGCGCCGGGAAACCCTAGCGCCGGAAATCCGTGATACCACAATGTCCAGGTATCAGATTCGCCTTCCACAAGGATAATAAAGCCATTACCCCGTGCTTCGCTAAGTTTCCATAAGCCATAAGGCACAAGCGCGCCTTCGCCCTTTGTCCAAATACTACCATCCTTCGCCTTCAGCGCGCGCCTGATTCTCTGTCGAGGCGCCGGGGTCCCGTCTTCGAGAAGATAACTAATTTTGACGTGATTTTTACCTTGAGTTACACCCAGGCTAGTCAGAAAATCAACTGAAAAACCTTTATCGGCGGCTAGTCTGCCTATGGTTAAACCGCCTGCCGGCAAAGTAAAAGCTTTTTTATCAGAGTTGGGGAATAAGTCTTTCCACTCCATATTAAGTGCATCGAGAATATCTTTTGGATTGCATCCCGTGAAGCACTTGATGAGAATCCTGTCATCTGTCATGGTGATAGAAAGACTCCTGTTCTTATCGCCGTGAGCATGTCCGCTACCGGGACAATGTGCGACATAGCCATTACCACTAGGTTTTACACCGGCGAGTTTACTTAGAAGGTTCTGTAACTTGGCATCCAGGTCCATGACTTGCGCCCTCCTGAAAACAGGCGCCGGAATTCGCCCTTGCTGACTTGAACATTTGTACGGTTTTTGCTAAAATAATTGTAAAAGCACATATTTTCTTACCTCCCTCACCGCCTCCCGGCCTCGCCCCCGCCGGGGGTTTTGCTTTACTTGATTACTGTATCCGGCGTATTTTGCCATATTCGATACTCTCTACTTGCCTTATTGAAATTTCCTGCTGCTCCTGCCACCATGCCGCTAAGCTATCCTCGTCGAGAAGGATCCTGCGCCCAATGCGCACCGCCGGCAGTTGTTTCCTTTTTATCGCCTCGTATAGTGACCACTCGGACACCAAGTTATTAAAAAATTCTTTGCGCGCCATCGAGACCGTTAATTTCTTGCCTATTTTTCCTACCCCCTCTACTGCGCCTTGCGTGCAGGTAATT
>MVRV01000014.1 GCA_002068015.1 Smithella sp. PtaU1.Bin162 | reverse complement strand
CTGCCGTTTCTTCGTGGATAGTAACCTTCAGCGCAATCACTTTATAAGACAAGGAGAATTTTTTAATAAGCCGGCAGGCCATTTCGGTTTTGCCGGTATTACGGCCGGCAGCTCCGAGCATAATCATGTTGGAAATGTGCAACATCTTTTAATTTACCGCTTTCCAGCAATACCGGACAGTCGTGGGACATTGTGCCGTCGATAATATTATTTGAGTTTTTCCAACTCCCGGACCAGATCTTCCAGAGGCGGACGCTGATTGATATTATGGACATCGATGTAACGAATAAGTCCCTTTTTGTCAACTATAAGCATTGCTCTCTCCGCCATACCGTCGGAACGCAGCACGCCGAAGCTTGCCGCCACCGAACCGTGCGGCCAGAAATCGGAAAGAACGTCAAACCAGAGTTTTCCCATCTGGTTTGTCCAGGAAAAAAGAGTGGGAATGTTATCCACCGTAATTCCCAAAAGAACGGCATCATTACTTTCGAATATATCCTGAATAATATTGTACCCCGGCCACTGATCGGAGCAAACCGGCGTCCATGCCGCAGGCACAAAGGAAATCACTACATTTTTCCTGCCGCGAAAATCGCTCAGTGACACTGTTTTACCGCTCAAAGCCGGCAGTGTAAAAGCGGGAGCTTCATTCCCCACCCCAACCTTCAGGACACTATCGGTAGGCTTTAGCTCCCCCGGATTGTAAATATTGTTTTCAAAAGCAGCAGAGGCGGCACAGGCATTACCGGCGAAAAAACAAATAATAAAAATCAGCAAAACGGCTTTTATTTTCATTCCCGCCTCCTAATTCGACTGTACAGTCCGGACAATCTGCCCAAGAAACTGCTCGACATCCTCAAGCGCACCCAGGCGCGAATAAACAACCTCATTCCTGCCGCCGTCGGTTATCTTTACCGCAATAAAGTAAGGTGTTCGCACTTCACCTATAATTTTGTGTATCTTAAAATCGGCATCGGGAATTAACGGAAAGGCAACCGAATATTTTTTCTTGTAGGTTGCAACTTCAAACGAGGTATTACCGGCGCCGATACCGATAAGTTTGACTTTACCCGTGAGCGCCGGATTGCTCTCCAGCAAACCATAGAGACGGTTAACGTTGGGAGCATCAGCCTGGCAATAAGGGCAGTACATACTGTATATTTGGATAATTAATACTTTCGCTTTTATCCGGCCGACCTGGAATGTTTTGCCTCCGGACGGCAAACCAAGATATTTCCGATCGGCGGAATTATCCGGCATAAGTAAATCAATGTCCGGCAGTGCAGTTCCCACTTTGGGTGGAATGCTTTCCGCAGCGGCGACTGCAATTACCGTAAAAAGAAACAAAATAACAACCATCAACCCTGATGTTTTTCCAAACATAACTTACTCCTCATAATTTTCTCATTAAACAGCTGAATAATAGTAACACCGCTTACAAGAAAAATCCATTCTTTACCGGATGCATTAAGATTTCCTTTGTTTCCGATTACCGGGCTATTATAATTTTATCTTTATTATCTGCCCGGCCTTTCTGCCCAAAAAAATCCCTGCGGGTAATAATCCCGCAGGGATCAGATAAGTTAACAGTTAAAACCGGTTATATTATTAGGCTACTCAAAAGCAGAGACAAGGCAACGCGAGAATCGTGCAGCAAAGCGTAACACCGGCATATGAGCCCTTTTCAGCAGCAGCCTAGAATGTTAATGTCAGCTTATTAACAACCATATAATCATTACCAACCGAACTGGTTGCACTGGTACCCTTGAAATAATCACCTGTAAGCAGGTAACCTACTCCCAGCAGATACGACAGATTATCGGTTAATTTGTATGTTCCCGTAACATCTATTTCATAACCATATGTATCCGAGGCGTAACCGGCTGGTTTTTTGTCGGCATTGGCATAAGAAATCGAGGCGGTGATATCCATCTTTGCCGTCGGCCTTACACCCACCCTGCCCTGATAGAAGAAAGCATTGGTCATGGGACCGCTGTTGGTAGAGCCGCCGTTACCAGCAAGAGCGCCGATCCAATAAGTACGGTCATAGTAGTTAAAGAGAATGAGACAGGGATTCCAGTCACGGCCGCCGTTAATAGTGCCCCCTTCCTGTTTGTCGGTTGTGTTGGGATCATCGCCCGACACATAAGCAAAAGTGCCGCCGAAATAAACCGGCCCGAAAGTAGCGGT
This sequence comes from Smithella sp. PtaU1.Bin162, assembly GCA_002068015.1. Lineage (GTDB taxonomy): Bacteria > Desulfobacterota > Syntrophia > Syntrophales > Smithellaceae > MVRV01. Next base: position 1,609 of record MVRV01000014.1, on the reverse strand, counting down.
GGCGTCAAGCCAGCCGGTAATGTTTTCCATTTTTATGTCCGCTGTGCCGTTGTCATATTCCCTTGTCTTACCGGTGGCATAGTTGAATTCCGCCTGCAGGGCCACCGGACCGACTTTAGCCGATGCATAGGGTGTAATGAGGAAATAGGTTGCTTTATAGTTGCTCGCCGTTCTGTTTTCGGCGGAACGGTAATAATTCACGTTGAGGCCCGCCCGGCCTTCTTTCCATTTAAAAACTCCTTCCAGATGATAGACGTCATTGTCGGCATCCGCGGCGGTAACGGCGGAGTTCGCCGCCGTATAGCTATTATCCTTGATTTTGGAAATAGCTGCATTGATAGTCGCCGGCCCGATAGCATAGGAATATTTTATTCTAGGTTGAGTGGCGACATTATTACCGAATATGGTGCCGGTGCTTCCATAATTCATATATCCGACATCGAAGACGCCGACAGGTGATTTGTAATTGATATAAGACCAGTCCCAGGCCATGTTTTCATTTTCCGCCCTGGTTCCCGCGGAATCCACAGCCTGCGTCGTACCGGGATTACTGCGGGTCGCCCCCCAAACTCTTTCCATGGCATCAAAACGGGTTATCAGGGTCAGCCCCGTCGCCACCGTAAAGTTTGTTCTCATTCTTAAACGCTGAAAATAGAAAGCCGTAGCAGGACCATCCGTTGATGTATCCTTCTTCAATGTTGTACGGTCGAGATATACGCCTCCGGCATAAAATTCGCCGCTGAACTTTACATCAACTGCAAAAGCTGCCGTGCTTAAAACCATCAGCAGCCCCGATAACAATAGTACAAATATATATTTCCGCACTTTTCCTCTCCTCTGAAATCTTTATTTTACCCCGGACAGCAGGTCTAAAATCGGTGTTACCCGTAGCATTTTTGGAAATGTTTTGCAAATTGAATTTCTAATTTTTTGTAATATTTGGTAATAATATGTAATAATAATAATGTTTAGTCATAATTGGTAATAATTCAAGATTTTTATTATTGAATTTTAACAATAAATTGTTTACGTATTCCCGGTAATTTTTACAGGAGGGATTATGTCCAGTGAATTAATGAACACCAAAGAAGTTGCCAAGTATTTGGCTATTCATGAAAAACAGGTTTACTTGCTCGTCAAGGCCGGTAAAATTCCCTGCACACGGGTAACCGGCAAGTGGATATTCCCGGTTAAACTCATTGACGAATGGATTGAAACGAGCGCGCAGAATTCTCTTCCGCAGGCCCGAAAAGGGGTACAACCAGCGGAAAACGTTCTTTTGGCGGCCGGCAGCAATGATCCCGTGCTGGACATGCTGCTTTCGGCAATGAAAAAAAATCATCCTGCTTTTAATATTTTTTCCGCCAATACTGGCAGTGTCGGCGGTCTTTACGCGCTCAACAGCGGACTTACTGATATTGCTTTTGCTCATCTGTTGGATCCCCGGACCGGCGATTACAATACGCCTTATTTAAAACAGTATTGTCCGGACCATTCCGTCGCCGTTGTAAATCTTTTTTACCGTCAAATCGGTTTCCTGACTGTAAAATCCAAATCGAATGCTTTTCAGGGATGGGAAAGTCTCACCAATCGCGGCCTGCGCTTTATC
>MVRV01000013.1 GCA_002068015.1 Smithella sp. PtaU1.Bin162 | reverse complement strand
CGGCGCCCATCGGCATGCCGGGGTGGCCGGATTTTGCTTTTTCAATCGCATCGGCGGAAAGAAAGCGAATAGTATCGATGCATTTTTTTTCCAGTTCTTGCTTGGCGAACATAAAATCTCCTTAAAAATATTGTTCATTTAAATATTACAAAGCTTTTTAGTCAATTGGTTCGATTTTAACACTCCAGGTACATCCATAATGATTTCCTTTATCATCGATGATTTCAGATATCCAATCAAATCCGCCTTCTTCAGCATGTCTAAATTCAATATATTCAATTAAACCTTCTAATTTTTCAAATTTCTTAACTTGATCATGAACATCAGTAATTAGAAACATAATAGCTCCTTTATATTTAACCAATGACACTTATAGTAGGTGGACTTCTTCAATAGAAATTTGATATCCATAAACCATGGAGATATTAAAACAATTTTCCGTCCGTGTCAAAAAACTCCGTTCCAGTAGAGGAATAACTCAAGAAGATTTAGCCGCACTTAGTGGGCTCAGTCGTCAGTATATTGGTGATGTTGAAAGAGCGCAGCGAAATATTTCCTTATTAAATATTGAAAAAATCGCTAAGTCTTTCGGTATTACTATTTCAGAACTCCTTAATTTTAATGAATAATCAAATTATTGGCCTTGAGTCATCATCTATAATGCCTTTGGTAGCAATTACTCCTTTAACGCAAGATTGCTATGAGAAGATATGGCATAAATTTATTAATTGTACTTTCTTAATCCACGAAGATTCTATTAATGAATTAAAAAATATTTTTAAGTTTAAAGCAAACACATTTTATTCAAATCCCATTACAAGACTTGAGAAAATCAAAGATTACAAAAAAACAGAAATATTGTCGTTAAAGGGCATGGCCATTAAACTTCTGCTTGACGGCCAAATGGGTGGCTGGATAGGCAATAAAAATAGTCGTGTCCAAACCTTTTTCTTTTCCGATGTCATAGACAGTCTCGATGATTCAATAAACAATCCAAAAGATTTTTCGCATGTACTCATAGAAAAAATGACAAATAAAATTGATACATACAACAAACTTCTAACGCCGAACAATGGGATATTAACAATTGATATATCGAAAATATTACTATATTGGGGACATCATAATATAAATAAATATTTATTCTTAGAAAGAAAAAAAATCGAAGTTAAAGTATTGCCTAATAATGAGTCTATGGAGATGTTTGTAGATCAGCCGGTTGCAACGCGTCGTGACTCATATCATTATCACATGTTAAAAAAAGAAAAAGTTGATCTAATCCTAGTTGGTGATGCCAATTATAAAAATAATATTTGCCCTTGTGAAAATTGTAATTCTTATAAATGTGAAATTTATATTTTAAAAGACGATGCACGGAAACAACTATTGGGCTTAGGGTAGTAACATTTCAGTCTTTGAATACTCCCATATATTTTTCATCTGCTGATTGTTGAATTTTGTTTTGCTCTTGCTATTACTCATTTATTAATGTGTCATCCAGCCAAGCTAGATAATCGGAGCTTCCCTTGACAATCGGTACGGCAATAATCTCCGGTGTTTCATAAGGGTGCAGGTTTATAATTGCCTTTTCGACCTGCGCATAAAGACTTCCCCTGGTTTTGATGAGGCAGAGCCATTCTTCGGTTGTTTCGATCTTGCCCTTCCAACGGTATGTGCTCGCAATCGGCCCCAGTATCTGCACGCAGGCGGCCAGTTTTTCTTCCACCAGGTATCGGGCGATAATTTGCGCCTGTTCTTTTATTTCCGTGGTTGTTGTTATCTGGATATAAGTTTTCATAAAATTACTTCTTTGTGCATTCATACATCATAATCGCCGCCGCCTGCGGCAGACTCAGAGAATCAACGCTGCCGCTGCCCGGAATATTCCACTGTTCATCGGTTATAGCCAGTAAATCGTCAGGCAGTCCGTGGCTTTCGCTGCCCAAAAGCAGGGCGGCTTTTTTCGGCAGAAAATGAGGAGCCCGTCCGGCGTGGACATTGCTGCCGATAAGGTAACAGGTTTTTTTGATTTCGGGCAAGATTTTTTTTAAATCGGCATTTCCGGCAATATTCAAGTGAAACAAACTGCCCATGGAAGCGCGCACCGCCTTGGGATGAGAGTAGTCGACCGAACCGGTACTCAAAATAATGTTTTTGAAGCCGAACCATAAGGCGCTGCGCAAAAGCGCGCCCAGGTTGGCGGGATTATTAATTTCGTGAAGAATCAAAATATTGCCGCCGGAGAAGGCGAAATCTCCGGCAAGAGGTTTTTCCGGGGGCATTGCCGCTAAGGCCATAATTCCTTCCGGTTCCTTGTCCTGACTGAGTTTTTGCCATTGCGGGCGGGTGAGCCCGTAAAGAGGAATCTCCGGTGGAACTTTGGCCATGATTTTCCGCCAGTATTTTATTTTTTCCGGCAGCAGAAGAATTGCCCGGACGGGCCATCTGCCGGATAGAAGTTCTTCCACCACCTTGACGCCTTCCGCCGGAAACATACCTTCTTCCCGGCGAATTACACTCTCGGTAAGTCTTGCCCATTTTTTTATCTGGGCCTGTGACGGCTCAAGGACATTAGTTTTCATGGTCATTTTCGTCGACGGTTAAATTTCCCGACGCAGTGCCTGTGCCGCATTATGAATTATATCCCATACGGCACTGAAAGGCGGCGCGTAAGCCAGATCAAGATAGCCGATCTGATCAAGATCCAATTCCGTCCAGAGGGCGACGGAAAGAGCGTTGATTCGTCCCACCGCTCCGGCTACTCCTACGGCCTGAGCTCCAAGCAGCCTGCCCGATGATTTATCAGCGATCAGTTTCAGCCCTATTTTTCTCATGCCCAGTGATGGAGCCATTGCGCTGCCCCAGGTGATATTGCTGACCGGGCTGTAGCCTGCGGCAGCAGCTTCCTTCTCCGCAATCCCCGTCGCCGCACATTCCAGGTTGAAGAGCCGGAAAGATTGAGCACCGACGATGCCGTCGAACGTGAGCGGGTTCCCGCCGATATTTCGTCCGGCCACGCGGCCCTGTTTGTTGGCGATATCGCCCAGGGGAATGTTTACCCAGCTGCGGCTTACCCGATTCCAGGATTCGCAGCAATCACCGACGGCATACACATTTTTGAGTGAGGTTTCCTGGGCGAAATTGACGGCAATTGCTCCGGTTTTGCCGATATTAAG
>MVRV01000012.1 GCA_002068015.1 Smithella sp. PtaU1.Bin162 | reverse complement strand
CCGAATGGTCGAAAGCTGGCGAATACTCGCCGACACCGGATGCCGGACCTTCCTCCCCGCCCACGGCAGCGAGCGGAGCCGCGATCTCCTGATTAGACAGTATCGAAAGTATTCAAGACAACGGGTGTGAGCGGACCGGCAGCTTCAGCCCGCCGGCCCGCGAAAAGAACAGGATGGTTTATCGATGGATCGGTCTTCGGTATGAAATAGACTTATGAATGAGTGCGGCGCTCACCTCTGCACGCGTTCGGTTTGTTTCCGCTCGTTGTCGTTGGAATAGATTTCGCCGCGTTTCAGGACCGATTCGGTAAACTCCCTGGCGCTGCCGGCGATGTCTTTCATGTCCGCCTTCACGACGACGGCGTACACGTCCGCCCTGTCTTCGACCTTCGTTGTCGCCACGTCGTGGGTCCATATCTCGTACTGGGTATATTTGCGGTCCCCGAACTGATATTCCCGCGTCTGCTGCGTCGTGTACCTGTCATAATCCTCGCCCAGCGAGGATTTCGTCTTGGCGTAATAGGCCACGAGGATGACGCCTTTCAGGCCCTCCACATTTTTGATCGGCTTCGCCATATCGAGGATGAGCCGCCCGCCGCCGTGTTCCAGCACGCTGCGGGCAAGCGCGGCCTGCCGCTCGTTGCGGTTTCGGATGGACCTCACCGGCCGGAGCCTGTCCTTCCGGAAGGCGTCGTCGAGCATGATCTTCAAAACGGCATAGTTGCCGTCGGGCGCTTCGGACACGTCGATCTTTCCGACCAGGTCGAACCCGGAGTCGTCGACGCCGCCGGGGTTTCTGTAGATCTTCTCCGACAGCCAGCCGGACACGGTCCGGCGCGCATTCGCAAGGCCGCTCCCGTTGTCCTTCCCCGATGCCGCAAAGATATCCCGCTTCTTCAACGGGACGTTGACGGTTTTGTCCGTGGGCCTCACGGTAACCACCATCGATTCGTACCCGATCCGCTTGATGTAGTATTTCCGGGCATGAGCGCCCGACTCCGATTCGACGGGCACCCGGCAGGGCGTCTTCGAAAAGCAGACGACGGCGTCCCCTTTCCGTTCGCACACGCGCGCACCGGCCGGTTCGGACTTGATGAGAATACTGCCGGCCTTCGACAACGGCTCGGCGCACATGGCGTCGCCGCCGCTATATGCCAGGAAGGCCAGACCGAGGGATAATAACCCCTTCAAGAAACGCGACTGAATCATCCGCATGGTCCCCGCATTCTTCGGGGCAGGCCGCAGCCTGCCCCAGTGAAAATTGCTGACTGTTATGAATTCGGAAAAATCCGCCGCTCGCTAATACGTCGACAGGACTTTCTGCAGGTCCGACACGAGCTGCGGGCCGTATTGCTGCGCCGGCGGCTGTGTGGCGATCGTGACGGCGGCCATCGGAATCCCCCAGTGGGCATCGACGACCATGATGATGCGCGTCCGCGGTTGCGTGGAAACTTCCTTCACCTGGACGGAAACGGTGTAGGGAACGTTCAGCGCCCCGCCGGAGAATATCTGGTAATGGATCTTGCTGCCCTGGATGATGCCGGCTTTCTGATCCTCGCGCTCGATCTGGAAGCCGTTCCGCATCAGGGTCTTGAACGCCGCCTGGTAAGCGTCGTCGTAATGGTAGGGATATACCTGGTTCAATTCATACGTGTCGGTTGCTTTTGCCAGCCGGTTCCCGCTGTTGTCGTAGATATCGACCGCGTTTCGCTTCGATGCGGAACAGCCGGCCGCAACAACGATGAGTAAAACCAGGAGAATGCATTTTCCAAAGAGATGTCCTTTTGTCCGACGTGCAGGTCTAAGTGTCATACGAGCTTCCTTTCATGATTAGTATTAGCAGATTAGGTGTACAATTGGGTGTGAAGTTTATGGAAAAACGGCAAAATTGTCAACGGATATTATACAGCACGGCAAGAATGTGCGACATATCGATACTTTTTATTGTTAGACGCCACAGGGGGTGAAATGTGAGCCTCAAACGCAAAGTGTCCGATGGCTTCTCTCCGGCGGAAAAGTCGTTTCCCGCCCACGGCGGTGAGCAGGGGCTTTATGGTTTATTTGGGAGGCAGTTCCTTGAATAACCTTTTATAATCTGATTCAAATGATTTTGGTAAGTCTCCGGAATAATTCCAATAAGATGCAATCTGCCTCACAACGGTGATCTTTATATGTTGGCAATCGAGCATCAGCTTCAGGAGCTCCAGCGTTTTTAAAGTCTTGATGTTGAAATCTGCTGCTAATTTCAACATCTCAGAATCGTCGGTTACAACAGGAATATCCAAAACATAAGCATTTGCCAAAGCGGCGATATCCACCTTTGAAACGTCTGGATATAAATCTCTTGCGTGATTTTTTATGAAATCATTTACTTGTATTAACGTTTGTTTGTCTTTTCTTGAAAGATTCAGTTCACATGCACGGTTTTTCTTGTATTTAGGCTTATTAACCCAATAGAATGTGCTCTCCAGTCGCGGACTCCTATCATATTCTGATTGGAGCTCCTTGATCACATAAAGGCAATGTCTTTCTTTTCCGAATTCAGTTTGGAGAAGGGGATGTATACTCTCGGCAAGACGGAAATAAACGTTTGAGTCTATGAGGATTTTTGCCTGAGGCATGGTCAGAGTGCCTCATAAATATTCCTAGCATCAAGCAAGGACATTCTGAGGATACTCTGAACAAAGCTTGCTGATTTCCTTAATATATTCCTTCAGCGAACTATAAAAAGGACTACCAAATTGTTCTGTTGTAGATCTGATATACTCGCTAGGATCAGGCGCATTACCTTCAAAAAGACATTCACTGACCGTTTTGTATAACTTATTGAAATTAGTGTTTGCCCTGTATATTTCCTGATTATGCTCCAAATCAATTTTCGGAAGATTACACTGTTCGGCATATTTGTTGATTTCAAAATAAACCGTCAGTGGAGACACACAGAGTCTCTCGGCGACTAATTTTATGTGAGTGATTTGGTGTGATATTTTATCTGTTTTTCTCAAATACGGGTATTCAATGGCAGCGATTTCCTCAGAAACAAGCAAGGCACCGGCAAATGCATCAGCAAAATCTTCACCTTCATCGTTATGTAAATCCGGTGCCAAGACATGTCCCAATTCATGCGCCATCCAAAATTTAAAATCATGAATATTACAGTCAAGATTCAGATAAATCCATGTCGTCATCGATTCAGGCAAATATATGTGGAGAGCGTTTTCATGCCTATCTTTACTTCCCCATAGGACGGGAATGATAACCGCGTTAAGGTTGTTAAAAAACGTAATTATATCTTCAGACTTAATAGTTTCTCTAAGAGACTTGCCAAGCTGGTTTCTTATGCTCTCTGCAACTTGCTGAATATAAAGATAATCAAGACGCGGTTGCTTCAATGTTTTAGGCCGGGAAAGCTCATCAAAAGGAAGATATGGGATAAGCTTGGACAGCATTCTTCCCGTGTCGCGCGCTTCCTCAAGATATTGTTCCGTAATTTTGTGATTACCTTTTTTTCTGAATGCGACAATTGGCTCATTTTCGGTAGGAAGATTTATCACAATATCATTAAAATTCATTCCCAAGGCCAGGGATAGCTTCAATAGCTTATCGGGTCGCGGGAATTTTTCTCCCTTAAACCATTGCGATATAGTCTCTCTGGAAACGTCAACGATATTCGCAAGCTTAGACTTATTGAAACCAAGCCGCTCAGCGCTTTCCTCTATTTTTTTGATGTTAAGCTTACGATTTTTCATAAATGTATTCTATACACGACTGTCAACTTTTGTCAACTTTTATTTAGTGGATGTTTCCGCGGACAATGTACTTAATTATTGATCTTTGTCTTTTCTGTAGTCCCGACCTATTGTCGTTTCAAGGCTCTCTAGGACAGCTTACGCCGCTCACACAGCAGTGCATGGAATGGTAATGCACAGTCTGTTTACCTGATCGTAAAATGATGCCGCCTTGAAGAAATTATTCGGGGCGGCATCATCCGTCCTTTGCTTGATTTACTTCTTCTGCGCCCGGTTCCAGGCGTCGGAGTTGGGGAAGAAGAGCGGGCTGCCGTATTTGTCGCGGCCGAAGTCCCGGATGATGAGCCGGCCGCGGTCGGGGTCGGTGTGTCGGTTCACG
>MVRV01000011.1 GCA_002068015.1 Smithella sp. PtaU1.Bin162 | reverse complement strand
AAAAACTGTCTTCTGTTAATCAGCCTTCCCGCTTCAGATACGGGAGTCTCTCCGCACACGCAGGCGGATGATGTTGAAGTGGGCGGGCAACGTGGTCGTGAAGCGCTGGACAGGCTTCGCAATGTTGTAGGTCGTGTTGAATCGTCCTGGCGGCCGGCCAGTACCGAGGAAGGTTTTGAAATTGTTCGGCGGCGGCTTTTCCAGCCTATGACGGATTCCGCGCAATTTACAGATCGTGATGTGGTTGCACGTGCCTTTGCGGATTTTTACAAGACACAGCAGGCGGAGTTCCCCCCGGAATGTCGCGAAGTCGATTATGAAAAGAGAATGAAAGCCGCATACCCCATTCATCCGGAAATATTTGACCGGTTATACAACGACTGGTCAACGTTGGTGAAGTTCCAGCGGACACGCGGTGTCTTGCGGTTGATGGCGGCGGTCATTCATAGTCTTTGGGAAAAAGGCGACCGCAATCCGCTCATTCTTCCGGCAAATATTGCTATTGACGACAGACGTGTGCAATCAGAATTGACGCGTTATCTTACGGACAACTGGGTGCCTGTCATCGAAAAAGATGTCGATGGCCCAAGCTCTTTGCCGTTACGATTGGATGGTGAAGTTTCTAATCTGGGTAAGTTCGCGGCTTGCCGGCGTGTGGCCCGCACCATTTACATGGGCTCGGCGCCGTTGACCAAGGCCGCTCACAGGGGTCTGGAAGACAGGCGCGTAAAACTCGGCTGTGTGATGCCCGGTGAATCCCCGCAGGTTTTTGGCGATGCGTTGCGCCGTCTGGCCGGCTCCGCTACGTATCTTTATCAGGACGGCCCGCGATATTGGTACTCAACGCAACCTACCGTTATAAAACTGGCCGAAGATCGTGCTGAACAACTTAACCGCGATCCCGATAAAGTTAACAATGAACTGGATAGCCGTTTGCGAATTGACCTCAGAAACATGGGTAACTTTGGCCGCATTCATGCCATGCCGCAGTCCGGAGCTGATGTGCCTGATGATCTGGATGCGAGGTTGGTTGTGCTTCGGGTGGATCAGCCTTATAGCAAGGAAAAAGGTAATGCCGCCGAGGCGGCCGCTAAGAAAATACTCGAATTGCGTGGCAGTACGCCCCGCATATACCGCAATACGCTGGTCTTCCTTGCTGCCGATAAAACCCGTTTACAGGATCTGGATGAAGCGACCCGCAAATATCTTGCCTGGGAATCCATTCTAAGTGAAAAAGATCAATTGGATCTGTCGCCATTACAAGTCAAGCAGGCTGAAACGCAAAAGGCCGCAGCGAATAACACCGTGACAGCCCGTCTGCCGGAAACATACCAATGGTTGCTTGTGCCCGTTCAAAATTCTCCAAAGGACGCCATCACATGGGAGGCGCTGCGTCTCTCCGGGCAGGATGCCCTTGCTGTACGTGCAAGCAAGAAGTTGAGGAATGATGAACTGCTGATTACCAGCTTTTCTTCAACAAGACTGCGGATAGAACTTGACAAAATTCCTCTCTGGCGGGGCGATCATGTGCCCATCAAACAACTCATTGAAGATTTTGCGCGCTATCCTTATCTGCCGCGAGTGAAAAGTCCGGAAGTAATCATCGATGCCATTAAAGATGGCGTATCCCTGTTGACATGGAGTTCAGAGACATTTGCCTATGCGGATTTATGGGACGAAGATCAAAAAAGATACCTTGGCCTGCGGGCCGACGGTAGTATCCATATCAGCCTGGATAATAACGGTATTCTGGTAAAGCCGGATATAGCCATGAAACAAATGGATGCCGACCGAATGAAGCAGAGGGAAAAAGTAAAAGAAGGGTCTGTGCCGGAATCGCAGGGTGAAGAAACGCAGAGAGATGAAGATAAAAAGGAAAAAGAACCAGAAAAACGCAAAGTACCCGTCAGATTTTACGGAGCCGTCGAACTGGACACGACCCGCATAAGCCGTGATGCAGGGAGAATTACGGAAGAGGTGATTCAACATCTTACGGCACTTTCCGGATGCAAAGCTGAGGTATCGCTCGAAATCCATATCGAAGTTGCCGACGGTGTGCCGGAAAATGTTGTCAGAACTGTTACAGAAAACTGCCGGACACTAAAATTCAAGACGCAGGGGTTTGATACGGAATGAGCACAACATGGCCACCGCGGCAAATTCCTTTTTTACCGGAAGAATTAAAAAATCAACGAAAGGAGTAAATCTAAATAAATCGGGACAATTATTAGACAAAAAGTGCAGTATGAAAAACGTGGAAATGAAACTGGACGGCGATATCCTAACGATCAAGATTGATGTCACCAAGGAATTCGGCCCATCGGCCTCCGGGAAAACGATCATTATAGCATCGACGGAAGGGAATATTTCCATTCCCGAGAAGGACGACGTAAAAATTGGATTGAACGTTTATAAGAAGAAGCAGTAGCGACAGCATATTCATAACATACTTCTTCGCGGAACACGTTTCAAATGTCATCTATAAAATGTCTTAACGGTCATAGGAAGCAGTGAAAACGTTGGTCTGTATGTATTGTTTGCATAAATCAATGAAAAGTGTTACTTTGCGCATACAATCAATACAAAAGAGGGGATTATGCTTGCTGTATTTATTCAAGAACTTATGGCAAAAGGACGTTCCTGTTTCAGCTTTGAGGAGATTAAGAAGTTAAAAAATTCATCCCCTGAAGCGCTTAAGGCAGCCCTGCGCCGTTTGCAGAAAAAAGGCGACATTGCCATGCCCTATCGTGGCTTTTATGTCATAGTTCCTCCGGAATACCGGGCGGCTGGCTGTCTGCCGCCGGAGCAGTTTATTCCCGACCTAATGGCGCATGTCGGTGTGGTTTACTATGCAGGACTTTTAAGCGCAGCCGAGTATCATGGCGCGGCGCACCAACGCCCCCAAGTATTTCAAGTTGTCGTGGCAAAAAGCCGCAGGCCGATTTTATGCGGCAAGATGCGAGTGGATTTCATTTTCCGCAAAAATGCCGCGCAAATCCCAATTGAAAAAATCAATACCCCTGCCGGAGAGTTGAAAATATCCTCGCCGGAGGCGACGGCGCTGGATCTTGTGGGTTA
>MVRV01000010.1 GCA_002068015.1 Smithella sp. PtaU1.Bin162 | reverse complement strand
TAATAGCACCTTCTCTGATAGGAATCGAGAGCATCCGCGCGTCACAGGGGACCGAGATCAGCAAGGGACTTGAGGATAAGGTATATGAGTTTCGAACGCGACCGCTTGAAAAGGTTTGGCTGTGCGTCTCAGACGCGCACCGGGGGCTTCAAACTGCCATTCAGAAGGAATTCCTGGGAGCCTCCTGGCAACGGTGCAAGGTTCATTTCATGCGAAATATCCTCATGGAGTTATATCCAAGCGGATTCGCTTGCCAAACAGCGAGCGTTATTGAAACCGGCAGCATAATGGATACCATCTCCAATGATCTAATTAACATCAAATTCCGAACAAGACTGGACACAATCGAATGCTACATTTTCTTATTTTCAGTGCTATGTTACAAATATCAGCGTACAAATTAGCAAAAGAGATCAATATTCCGCAGACAAGAATTTCTGACATAATTACATAATTCATGGGAAAAGAAGGATAACAGCAGATACTGGACCTGCCCCGTATTAGTGGAGAGGTAGTTAAGCCACACTCCTGGCAACCATTGCAGGCGGTTTGTAGCCGTTCCGCGAATGAAGCCTGATCCGATTATAGTACACCTCGATGTATTCGAACACCGCTGCCTTGACTTTCCGGCGGGATGTACGTCCGTCAAGCTCTTCTACTTCCCTTTTCAACGTCTTGAAAAAGGATTCCGCAAAGGCGTTGTCCCAGCAGTTGCCCTTTCGCGACATGCTCCTCGTCAGCATCGGAAGTGCCGCCGAGCAGTATTGGACGCCGCGATCGGTTAGTACTATTATAGGACCTTTATGAGTATCAACGGGTTCAACCTGACTTGGCTATGTCACGATTCTTGTAGTCGCTACGCTTGGCAAGAATCGGCCACTCCACGCCTCACGAGTAAGGCGCACGTTATGCGTGAAATAAGATAAAAAAAGGAGAAATATTGAATGCCCACAATATGGCGGCTGAATATCAAGACGGCATCAGAAGATAATGTCGATCCTCGCCAATTTTGTATTAACCTGAAAATATTAGGCGTCGGCTGGGCAGTCGATAACTTAGACAATAATGACTGGGATACATATTACAAATTGGCGGAAGAGGAATATTACAACAAAGGCGATAAAGGGTGGTGGCCAGCCGTTAATGCTCTCAAGAATAGAATGCAGCTGAATGATTTATGCTGGACAAGGGATTGGAGCGGTGTTTATTACATTGGCCGAATAAAAAGTGACTGGCGCTATGAAGCTGGTGATCAATACCGGTCTGCAGATGTCGTCAATATTAGGGATTGCGATTGGAAAACAGTTGGTGAGGTTGACGCCGTCCCCGGTAAAGTGATTAATAGCTTTATTCCAAGACGTACCGTGCAGGCAGTCTATGATGAGTCTGTCGAAATCTATTCTGCATTCTTATATAACTCACTTAGCGATGATTACATATACCCCTTAAAATCTATCTCTACCGATTTGTTGTCTCTAATTTCATCAGAAGACTGTGAAGACATAGTTGGTCTGTTTTTACAGGAAAAAGGGTACAGAATAATACCCAGTTCATGTAAAACAGATACAGCAGCCTATGAATTTGTCATGAAGCATGTTTCCTCAGGCAAATCTGCCGTTGCTCAAGTAAAACAAGGCTTCGTTGATATTGATATGACTGCTTATTCATGCTTGCCGAGTGAAGTATTCCTTTTTACTACTCATGGACAATATATAGGAACCCCAGCAGAGAATATTATATGCCTAAGTCCACACGAAATTTGTGATTTCATAAAAAATCACCATGCAATACTACCTGACAGGATAAAACGCTGGATATCAATTACAGAACAGTTAGGAAAGGACAAGATCGCATAACCAGGAAATCGAGGCGACAGGGAATAAGCCCTGCGGTTTTTTCAAAGGTAGTTGCCCCTGCGCCTCATTTCGGTCGTTAAATACCCGAAGATGAAGAAAATGGGAAAAGAAAGAACCGGTTGACAAGCAACCAAAATGTAACTATGGCAAATATAACCATTAGAAATATTCCCGAAGAAATATTCGAGAAAATCAAAATACTTTCAACTAAAGAAGCTTGAATAATGAGATGCTTGTGATTATCGAAAAAGATGCTCAGAGTGAAATCACTGAAATTACGAAATCCAGCAAAAAATACCACGATCTGTTCAAGTAAATCTCTGGGGAAATTTATCCGGTACCTGGGAAGATGAAAGGACTACGAAAGAAATAATTCAAGACATCTATACAAGCAGGACGTACGGAATAAAATTCGATTTATGATTTTGCTGGATACAGATATTTGTATAGAAATATTGAGAAAAAACTCTGATGTAATACGAAAAAGAGAAAAGTATGATGATGAAACTGCAATATCCTTTATTTCGGTAGTATAATGAGCCAAGTAACAAAGACAAGAAAGGATATGCTGAGCCCAACGGGCAGGACCACTGCAGAAACTGAATAAGGTGGAATATGTTAGGAAAAGGAGCGTCCACCATGAGAAAGCGGTTTGACGAGCAGTTCAAGGCAACAGTCGCGTTAGAGGCAATCAAAGATGGACTTTACCCGATTTCGTGGACACTTGGTAGCAGCAACGCTGCCCCTGTATTTTAGGGGGGTATCCCCAAAAGGACCCCCTTGCCTCCAAAGATCGCGCTACGGCCCGTTATGAGCGAGTTTTTTTACCTCCTCCCTTTACGATGCCAACTCATCCTTCATTTTTGAGATCCAAGCCTGATACTCCAGGGGAGTCCGATACCCCGTAATAATGGAACCGCTTCCTGTTGTAGAACACCTCAATGTACTCGAAAATCGCTTCCTGCGCGGCCATTCTACTGGAATAGATCTTCCGTCCGACTAGTTCCGTTTTCAACGTCTTAAAAAACGACTCCGCGCAGGCATTATCCCAGCAATTCCCTTTGCGGCTCATACTTTGCACGAACCCCTGGACACTAAGAACTTTCCGAAACTTCTTACTGGCGTATTGTACTCCGCGATCGGAATGAAACAACAACCTGCGCGCCGGATTT
>MVRV01000009.1 GCA_002068015.1 Smithella sp. PtaU1.Bin162 | reverse complement strand
CCAGTTAAAATAGGTAAATACAAGTGCAACGCCACCCAGAGCGACGGCAAGCGGCAACCCGAAAATCAAGGCGCAAAGCAGCGAAGCTACCATTATTAAAATAATCAGTTCATTACCCATGACGATAAAACTCCTTTCGTATACAAACCGGTCTCTTCCAGAAAATTAAATACATTATTCATGCCTGATTCTTTCCGGTTGTGACGACCCTTATATCACGCACGAATTTGGCAACCCCCTGCAGAAAAAAAAGAACGACTCCGATAAACACGGCTATTTTCATTTGATAAACGGGAGGCTCCCAGGCAGATGACATTAACTCTCCCTCCTGGGTTGCGACAATGGCGAATTCTCCCAGTGTAAACAGTAAAATAATCGTAAATATGAGAAAAATGGGAAAGGTAATGATATCAATAACGGCCTTCTTCCGGTCGGACCACTTCGCATAAATAACATCCACGCTGATATGCCCTTTCACCATTAAAGTATATCCGCCGCCCAGAAACACTATAACGGCGAAAAGCTGTTTGTTGACATCCCAGGCCCAGATAGTCGGAGCATTAAAAATATATCTCGCAATTACTTCATAGGAGGCAACCAGCATCAGCAGGGGAATGCCGAAAGAGATCACCCGGCCGACCCATTCGTTTATCTTATCGATCGCCCGCAAAAAATAATCCAGTTTATGCATGAAAATCACTCCTTATAAAAATGAAATACTGCAAAATTGATTGCAGCCTCCAGCCTTGCCGATTTTTTTCCGAACATCGGCAAGGCTGGGAGGTATTGTCAACACAAGTTTTGATTTCGGCTCCCAAAATTCAGGCGCTGTAAAACCAGCCTGGGAGCCCTGTTTGTCCGGCAGTCCTATAAGCCGCCCTTATCTTTTTGGAAGCGTTTGAGAATTTCCACCGCCTTGGCACAGTGCTTGTCTCTGGCGGCAAATTCATCCCAGATGGGTTGGGCAAGTATACGGGCTTCCTTGACTACGGCATCGGACAGAGTAATAGTTTTGAGGCCATATTTGGTAGCCGACTCCACAGCTTCATCATCGCCCTTAATATAGGCCTTTCCACATCTCCGGTAGAAGGCGAGCAGATTTTTCTCATCAGTGAGAATAGCCCGCACATCAGCGGGTATTTTTTCCCATGATTTCTTATGAAAAACATGCTGTGTCTGGGGACCGGCAAGGCCCGGCAAAATCATATACTTAACAACTTCCTTGAGCTTCTGGCTCTCCAGAATCCGGGGAGGGAAAGCAGTCCCTTCGACCGTACCGAGCTTCATGGCCATATAAACTTCCGCACCGGGAATGGATACCGTGGCTGCACCGGCTCTGGTAAACCATTTCGCTCCGGAACCACCCGCCCTCAATTTTTTCCCTTTCAGGTCGGAAATTTTATTCATGGGAAAGTTAAGCAAAAACGGATAAGCATCGCACCAGTTGGGTACCAGGAAAAACTGGTTTTTTTCGGCAAAAGCTTCCCGGACAACATCAATCAGGCGATACTTCGGTCCGAAAAATACTTCTATAGCTTCTTCCATGCCTTTCTCGCCGTTTCCCCAGGCGAAAGGCAATCCGCCGACGATATCTCCCATCGGCATAGCACCGGAATAAAGCATGCCGAATTTGGCACCGATATCAATCGTACCATGCTGTAAGGCTCGATGCATCTCGGTGAAATCGCACAGTGCTCCCGGAGCATAAAGGTCAACTTCGACTCTGCCTTTGGAAGCGTCTTTAATCCATTTAACGAGCTCAACGGAATGAACGTCATAGGTGTTATCCCCCGGGGGATAGGCGCTCTGCATCTTCAATTTCAAAGGCTTGCTGTCCGCGCATACAATATTCGCATTAAATGCGAAGACAAAAGCCACCAGTACCAAACTTAACCAAAAATATTTCTTCATCTTTCTTCTCCTTTACTAGGCAATTTTAAAGGTGGTAATATTTTTTGCTTCGGCCGATTTATTACCAAAGCCTCGATAGGAAATTTACGAATCAAAAATACCGTAAATGCCCGTTACTACGAAAACCGTGTTCCTGCGCGGCATCCCTCCTTTCCTATTCATTATTTTCATTCTCCAATATAAAGACACACCCTTCAACACTCTTCATAAAAACCTGCGCCCAGACATGGTTTCATACGTCTTTGCTCACTCCGGCTGGCGCGGGTCGAGATCTTGTACCAGAACTCCCGCATCATAGAGACGTTCAATCTCGTCCTTTGTGTAGGACAAAAGCATCGCCAGTATGGTCTCGTTATGCTCACCTAAAAGCGGAGCCGGACCCTGTATGGCCGGCCGGGTATCGGTCATTTTACCGGCAAAGGGACTCGCCACGCTGACCTTGCCCGCCTTCGGCTGCTCAATATCGGAAATGGTCTGCCGCATCCTGTAATGGGCATCCTTCTGGACTTCTTTATGCGTAAGACACGCTCCGCAGGGGATGGAATTCTGATCGCGCATGATTTCCACTATGCCGTCGCGCTTCTTGTCCTTGCCCCAATCCGTCATCAGTGGAATCATATGGGTGGAATGATTGCGCCCCCGCTCGGTATTGTTCGACCAGCCGTCGGCTTTCAAGAGCTCCGGTCTTCCCAGTGAATTGGAAATTTTGGCCCACATTTCGTCGGAACCGCAACCGATGGCGTAAGCGCCGTCCGCAGCCTGGAAAACTCCGTAGGGACCGCAATTAAAATTGTACCCCCCGGTTCTTCCTCGGACGATATCGCCTACCGTTGCACAAACCAGAACATTTTCGGCAATGGAGATGCACTTGTCGGAAACCGACACATCCACATACTGGCCGTTGCCGGTAAGCATCTTGTTCACATAAGCACAGAGAATGGCCCAGGCTAACTCCGTTCCGCCGCAATGATCGGAAATAGCAATCCCCAGGGGTTCCGGCGGACCGTCCGGTGAACCATTGGCAAAGGTATGACCGGACATGGCTTCCGCAACGATGTCGTTGCCGACCCGGTCGGCCAGCG
>MVRV01000008.1 GCA_002068015.1 Smithella sp. PtaU1.Bin162 | reverse complement strand
TGAACAAGAAAGAGTTTGCCAAAACAGGCACGCCGGAAGAAAAACTGGTTCATGACTCCATCCTGGTGGCTTCCCGCAACCGTTGTCAGAGGATTGTCGACCGTTACGAAAGGCTGGATGCCGATCCGCAGCTTCCCATGGAGATGCACGTTGTCCGCATCGGCGATATCGCATTTGCCACCAACCGCTTTGAGTTGTATATGGACTACATGCACCGGATTCAGGCGCGGAGTCCGTTCGAGCAGACTTTCATCGTTCAGCTGACCGGGGTTCCGGGCAACGACGGCGGCAGTTATCTGGCCACCGAACGCGGTGAATACGGACGCGGTTACTCCGCCAGCCGTTATTGTAACGTAGTATCAAGCAAAGGCGGACAGGAACTGGTAGAGGAGACCGTTAAATCTCTGAAAGAACTCGCCGGTACATGAGGGCCTCATTTCTATATGCTGAAGACGGAGAGTTTTAAAATACAGAAACAGAAAAGGAGATATGTCTTATGAAATCCCAGTTAAAACTCTGCGGATTTTGGAAATTTACGCTCATTGAATTGCTCGTTGTGATTGCTATTATAGCAATTTTGGCATCTCTCCTACTTCCCGCGTTGAGCCGGGCGAAAGGTACTGGAAAAAGAATAGCCTGCGAAAATACCCTGAGACAGGCCGGGCTTTGTCTTGTTCAGTACATAGGCGATTACAACGATTATTATCCGAAGTATGCTTCCCAAACGTGGTATAGTGCTCTGTGGCCTTATGCCGGATATAAAAATGTATATAATAGTATCTGGATTGATTATCAGTCCGGATTTCTCAGATGCCCCGAAGAAAAAGATCATAAGGTTCTTTATGCCGAATACGGGCCGGGCTTATTTTTCCCTCCGGCCGATTACGGGATAAACACAACAGGGTTCGGCAGCCACAGAAAGGCTTCGCAGTTTAAAAACCCTTCCCGGACATTTTTTGTTATGGATGCGCATTATTATTATCTTAATGCGCCTTATTGGAACGGGGGAGGCGAGGTTGAAAGTGTATTTCCGGAAGGGAATATAGCGTATAATCACGGCAAGGGAGCGAACCTTCTTTTTGCCGACTGTCATGTCGAATATTTCAAGTCTCCGATGCCCTATGGAGGCAGCACCGTGTATCCGTGGAAGTGGGAATATTAATTCAAACAGGAAAGTCTATATATAATGAAACTCTTAGTACTTCTTGTTGTTTTTATTACCGCATTTGAACTGTTATCTCAAAATCCGACGGAATATAAGGATGATTTTTCGAGAATTGTATGGAACAATTGGAAAAGCGATAATGCTGTGGGAGAATTTCTTTTGAACAAAGAAGAAGGACATGACGGGAAGGGGGCGCTTGAGATTGCCGTGGGAAAAGATAATCCATCAAGCGGTAGTTTTTGTTTTACGAAACGTTTTCCGGTGTTTCCGGGAAGAACCTACAATGCGGTGGTATGGGTGAAGGTTGAAGGCCTAGATGATAGCGGACATGTTACTCTGGGATTTCAGGGCTTGGACAAGGATGGGAAATTTCTAGGAACTCCGGTAATCGCTGCACGCCGGTATGCTTCGGTTATCCTTGACGGATGGCAACGGCTGATATTGACGTTTAAAGTTCCAAATGAAGGATTATGGGCAAAAACAGGCTTTTTGCTCTGTACCTTAGGTATCGAAAAATCGTCACAAGGTAAAGTTCTATTTGATGATTTTGAGTTTTTTGAAACGAAATAATGTAAAACAGGAGAGTTTTTTATGATTAAGCGTCTTTGGATTGCAAGCCTTTTACTCTCGGTATTTTTAGGCGTATCCGCCGCAAGTTACCGTGAAGTCCCGCTGGAGGATAAGATTAAAGATAAAGATTTGACCTTCTGTGTTACTTTCGATAAATTTTCTGGCAATGCGGATTTTGCCAAAGGTAATCCCAATTCCACTACCTTCCCAAACCTTGCTTTGGGACTGCGCGGTATTATAGGATTCGATACAAAGCAGGCTTTTCGTCCGGAAAACGAGGAAGACCTGAAATTCGATGTTATAGACAACGTTATGCCGCAGTGCGGTACAATCAGCATGTGGGTCTGTGCACTTGATTATTCTCCATCGGATGAATTGACAGATGGCAAAAAGCGCGGCAATATCGCATTTCTGAACATGCTGTTTAAGCAAGGCCCGCGTCATATCGAATATCAGCTCTATGAATACGGTGATGCGGTTTATTTTGACTGGCGCAGCTCTGAAGAGCCTCAGGGATGGGGACAGATCGGGCGTGTGCAAGTATGCAGGAAAGGAATCAAACAGAAACAGTGGCATCAACTGACAGTAACTTATGATGAGCGTAAAATAGCCATTTACCTTAATGGGGTTTTAGGTGCGGAGAGTTTTTTGCCGGAAAAAGTAAGCAAAACTCTTGATCTTCAACCTGATCCGAACTTGTCTTTTCTTGGTATTAAGAGCCGTTTCTATGAAGACAAACACAAATGGAGCGTCGCTGTTGATGATGTAAAAGTTTACTCGAAGGTTATGTCCGCGCTCGAAATAAGAAACCAGTATCAGAAGCTCCTTGCCGACCAGTCCGCGGCGAAATTACAGTCGTTTGAAGTTAAACTGAACGGCGTCGACGAAGGCGACGGGCATAATCTCGACCAGATGG
>MVRV01000007.1 GCA_002068015.1 Smithella sp. PtaU1.Bin162 | reverse complement strand
TGGATTCCCGCCAGGAACCTGCGGGAATGACAAAATAGTTGGAGATTACGGAAATGACAAAGTTTGTAACCGCGGGAATGACAAAATTTGAAACCGCGGTATGTGACATAATAGTTGGAAACCGCGGGGTTGAACTTTGAACTATTCGCCATGAGCCATGAACTATTTTTTTAACTTTGAACTTAGAACATTGAACTTTATCTTTATACAGCTCCGCCCTCTGAATTACATAAGCCGATCTCATCATCCCCTGTTACTATCGTACCTGCTGAAAACAGTATCTTGTTTTTAAAGACACATCAATTAATTCTTATCTCTTTTTAGGAGATGATAATGGCAAAGATATTAAGCCCAAGGTTAGTATACGTAATTGGATTCATCGCTTATAACCTCTTGTGATATTTACTAATGTCATCATTGCATCATATAACTATCTTTGTCGAGATAACGCTTGGTATTGCGGCCGATGAAGTCAAAAAGCGATGTCCGATGGCTAATATCCTGCGCCACGTCTCTTGTCCAGGGAGACAAGGAGTAATCATAAACCGTGCGGGTGTCTTTCCCGATAAACATGCGCAAAGGAATTGATATGGCTACACCCTTGTCATGATAGCCGTTGTTATAAGAATCACTGAAAACGGATGTATCGGTGAAACTGTACCAGGCGGAAAGCGTGACTCCCTTGAAGTATTTGGAAAGCGTCACCCGGGCGCCCTTGTCACCCGCGAGAAAGCGGCCGGCTTTGACGTCGAGAGCTATTTCTACTTCTGGTAGATTTAAGCGGGTATTGAAAAAGGCGGCTGTGTAATTATCGTTTAAATCACTATTGTTGAATTTCAGAGGATTCGCCGTATCCCTTTTTTTCACCACCGATCCACTAACGCCGGTAAAAATACGCCCGTCAAAAAGCGGTTTTGCTATTTCCGCATCAACGCCGCCATATTGGTATTCCAATAAACCGGCAGCAATTTTGCCGTAAATTTCATATTTGGTTTTAGCTATCTGCTCAAACATTACACTGCTTAACATCATATCCTTCTTCTGATATGCGACACAGTCGGAACGCACCGGAATGGAAAGAGGCTCATTGGTCGTGGATACGTTATTTAAGGGATAAGCCTCTACACCGGTTATAAAGCTGGCTCCTTTCCAAGGCTGCACGGAAGCCCAGGCCGATGCTCCCGCCCGAACTTTGAAAAAACCGGAGGGATCATTGAGCAGTGAATGAATTTCCGGTTTCACGCCCCAGAAGAAATATTGCTTATGCTTTTTAGACATTTCCGGAAGCTCATGCACATTGGTATTAAGCTCGGCAAGCGGCCAGTAATCCCCGATTTTTAATGTTTCTTCTTCAAACAGGGCAAGATCATCGCGGGCAGTGGTAAAAGCAATAACCGGAATACCACGGTCGGTAAGATAAATATTAACCTTCTGAATATCAGCAGGCAATATTTGATCGAGCACCTTGAGCATCACGCCCAGGGCCCGGGTGCTGAAAAGATATTTTTCATTGGTCGCCTGTATCCAAATTTCACCATCAACACGTTTGACGCCGATATCGGAAAATCCCGATGCATAAAGTCCCTTGCTGATTCTTTCCGCAAGCGGGTTTGCGGCTTCTTCCTTTTTTTCCTTGTAAGGCAGATCAAAAATAGGCTGGAGCGGTTTTTCCAAATTGAAATCAAACGATAAATTAACACCCACCTGATTGCCGCGCTGATAGCTTACGGCAATCTCGGCCCAATCCCAGGGTTTATAGCGCGCACCAAAATTGATTTTTGAGGGCACGGCTTCCGTAAAATACTTTTTTTGTACCATATCGCCCACTTGTACTTCATATTTGATCGGATTGTATTCTATCATCAGCGTAAATTCCGGAGTCGGAGAAAACTCGATTCCGCCAAAGATCTGAGCATCAGAAAGCCACTGCCGGGGATGAGTGAACATTTCTACATTAAATTCCCGATCGCTTGCGGCCAGCGGCTGTTTGCCGAAACGGCCGTTACCCATACCGAGAGTAAAATCAAAGGGATAAATCTGCTTGCTCAAAGCAATATATTGTCCTGCGTACTTTCTGGTACCGTGCGGATCCATAATGCCCAGCGTCACTGCCGGCCAGTATTTACCCTCGGCAATAAACTGGTACTTTAAATCGATCGATTTATCTTTATTATTACCATAATCTTTCCATGTGGGGCTGTCGGGATTGGCCGGAACATCGAGGGCTTCCGTCACGCGGCCGTCTATTTCGAGACCTTTGATCGGGCTTATGGCCATATAATAATATCGATAGGGATTGATCTGGCTTACTCCAACGCGGTATTTACCGGTTTCGAGCACCCGGGCTGTCGGTATTTCCATGAGTCCCGTCGCTCCCCAGTTGTTGGCATTGGTAAAAGGTGTATCGGCGGCAAACGAGATGACGGATATCATGTTAAACAGGAAACAGAAAATAATATTAAAAAAGATAAAATGAAACTTTTGAAAAACTTCCCTCGCTGTCATACCGGCGCAGGCCGGTATCCAGACATTATTTTCGCAAAGATAGGGAACCAGTTGATTTAATACTGGATTCGGTGTCGCGCTTCGCCCTGCATTCGCCGGACTTCGCTTGCACAAAATGACAT
>MVRV01000006.1 GCA_002068015.1 Smithella sp. PtaU1.Bin162 | reverse complement strand
TGCAAATTCCGCTGAAAGCAGCAGGTGAATCCGGAGGAAGGCAGCACCCTGCTGGTACTGAAAAACTGACGGGTTGATTTTTAACACACCCTGCTTTCATGAGTCAATAATTTCTGATTTTTTACGCATAGAGCCTCCTTTGAGTTCAAATTTGTGAGATACATGGAACAGGCGATCACAAACAGCATCAGCTATGGTTGGATCACCGATAAAGGTATGCCAGTCTTTGATGGGCAACTGACTGGCAATAACCGTTGAGCCGGTCATGTAACGATCTTCAATAATTTCCATCAGGTCTTTTTTATCCGTATCGGCAAGAGAGTTTAAGCCGAAATCGTCAATAATCAGCAGATTAACTTTAGTCAGTTTCTGGAGATATTTTAGATAATTACCTTCGCCACGGGCAACCAGGATATCACCGAGCATGCGTGGCCAGCGGCTGTAATAAACGGTAAAGCCACTGCGGCAGGCCCACTGACCGAAAGCGCAGGCGAGATAACTTTTGCCGACACCGGTCGGCCCGGAGATTAAAATATTCTGATACTTTTCCAGCCAGTGATTGTTTTGCAATGCCGTGATTTTGGATTTAAGAATTCCTCTGTTTTGCTGGTAATCAATATTCTCCAGCGCGGCGGAAGAAAACTTCAGTTTGGCCATTTGCAGCAATCTCCGTTGACGGTTATTCTGCCTCTGGATGTATTCGTCATCAACAAGCAAAGCGATAAACTCATCATGGGTTAAATCCTGATGATCGGGTTTCGTTCTTCTCGTCTCAAAGGATCTGGCCATGCCGTGTAATTTCATTTCCTGCATTTTGGTTATTGTCTGGGTATGCATAGTTTTATTTTCACTTCCTTGATTGTAAGTTAAAAGTATAAGTTATGAGCTGTAATAATTGGCGCCCCTGATGTTTTCATGATGGATGTGTATTTTTGCCGGCAGCAAAGAGTTTTGCTTGTCCAGCCCCTTTTGTAGGATATTGACGACACTGTTATAGGAGTAAGCTCTGTATTCGAGAGCCCGGAGACAGGCCAGATTGAGACGGTCGGCAGAGTACTTGTTTTCCAGTCGGATAATGCCCAGACATGATTTGTAGGCCTGTTCGGGAAACTTTCTTGATTCCATAACTTTTTGCACAAGAGCTTTAACTGCCGGGCCGTGTTTCTCCGCATAATGCAAAATTCTGTCCGGAGTCCATTCCAGATACCTCTGATGGCTTTGCGGCATATGTGCGGTAACCGTCGTATAGCCGTAAGCTTTATTGTTTCTGACATGACTGCAGATTCTCTTGCCGTGATGATAAATCTCGATCAGAGTAGAGGCAGCTTTAATATCCACTTCTTTATGAATAAAGGTATAAGGAACGGAGTAATTATGGCCTTCATAACCGACGTGGTAATTAAACTGTACCTTGGCTTTTTTCCATTCGGCAAATTCATAAGGAGAATCCGGAAGCTTCAATGCATGGGGTTTATCCAAAAGCTCGAAAAGCTCCCGGCGGCTTTTCTGAAACTTCTTCATGATCCTTTTATTGAACTCTTTAAGCAAAATGCCGATGGCGATATTCAACTCGGCCAGCGAGTAAAACTTCACATTGCGCAGCCGGAATAATATCCAGCGTTTAGCCAGCTTTACGCCGTTTTCCGCTTTGGATTTGTCTTTAGGCCGATAAGGCCGGGCCGGAAAAATAACCGTTCCGTAATGCCCGGCAAATTCCGCATAGGTGGGATTGATATCCGGCTCATACCTCGATGCTTTGCTTACTGCCGATTTTAAATTGTCCGGAACCATGGCCCGGGGACAGCAACCGAAATACTCCAGAGCATTAATATTGAGTTTTATCCAGGTAGCCAGTTTTTCATCAAAACAGCCCTCGGCAAACATGTAGCTGGATGCTCCCCAGACACAAACAAATATCTTCGTGCTTCTTTCCGCACCGGTTTGCGGATGGATAATCTTCAGCGGACTATCCCCGAAATCGATAAACGTCTTCTCCCCGGCTTTATGCTCCTGCCGCATGCTGTAATTTAATCTTCCCCGGTAAGCATTAAATAAATCGCAGAAATAGCTGTATTGATAACCGTTCGGATACTGCCGTTTGTATTCTTCCCACAGAACAACTAAAGTGGCATCCGGCTTCCTGATTTCCTGCAATAAGTTCAGGTAATCCGGTTCCGGACGATTGTTTTTTGCTCTATTGACGGGAAATAGTTTTCTTTCCAGATCACCGTCGCTTAAATCCGACGGCCAGTTTAAACCGGCGGCAAGAAAACGAATAATATATTGTTGAACTGTATAGCGGCTGATTCCGGCAACAACGGATATCTTTGCTTGTGATATCTTCGCTTCAAAATGTAACCTTAAAACTTCTTTTATCTTCCTCATACTGATCCTCTCTTGTGCCATGTGCCCTCCCAGCTTTTTGGAAAGCATTATGGCTGATTGTAGTCAGTTTGTTCAGTATGAGTTTCATTCCGCCATGAAAGCAGGTCATTCCGCTAAATCCCTAAAACCTGCTTTCTTGCCCCGGATTCACCTGCTGGCATGCTCCGGAATAGGGTGCTTTCTTCCTCCGGAATTAGGTGCTGCCTTGCAGTGGATTTTCCAGCTAAAGCCGATCGCAGCCCACTGGGCTGCTTTTTCGTTGAACCTGTAGAAAAAGTCTATTTTGTGCCTGAAAATACCCTCTGTTAAAACCCTTGTAGTCGATTACCGGCTGTGGTTTAATAAATTATACCTGCGTGAAAAGTAATCGAAGATGGGGAGGATGAATATGAGTGATTCCGTTGTCGTCTTGATTATTGTTTGCGGTGTTTTAAGCCTTCTTTTTTTCATTG
>MVRV01000005.1 GCA_002068015.1 Smithella sp. PtaU1.Bin162 | reverse complement strand
TTAAGACGATCAAAAACCCTGTACTGCAAACTTAAGGAGGATTTGTGATGGTTAAGAAAGCCAAGAAACAAAAAGCCGCGGAAGGTTCAGCATCACCCAAGGAAGGAATCGTCCTGCATGCCGGTGCCTCGCGCAATGAGCTCATGCTCGCGGCCAAGGAGCGAGGAGTCAAAAACTTCCGCGTTTTGAATAAGCAGGAACTAATGGATGTGCTGAAGAATATCGGCGATCAGAAGGCGGTCGACGCGATCGTGTCCGGAGCCGTGGCCCGGTGGAAGTCTGGCTGGGGCAAGAGGAAGGAGAGCAATGAAAATCAAAACTGAGCTTGAAGTAAAAGTTGAGATGGGCGTTGGCTCTCGTATCGGTACCGGTTGTCAAGGGTATCTGCCGGAGGGGACGCGGTATGAAGACGTTGTTTTTGTGTTTGGTGAACCTCAGCTCGGTGTTTCGCAGGATGGCAAGATCAAGGTCGAGTGGATCGGTCGGATCAACGGCCTTGTGTTTACGATCTACGATTACAAATCGAAGCTGGATCCGGAACGCAACACCGATTGGCATGTCGGAGGCAAGCAGAAGTTCGTCGCGGAGCTGGTGAGCGTATATTTCAAGGCAAATTTTTAATACAAAAGAATTGATTTATGCTTGATCTGTGGTACATTAAATATATAAATATAGCGATGCACAGTCCCGAGTTTGAAGGAATAAATCCCGGACTTTAAAAAAGCAAAACCTTCGCTGGCGAAAATCACCAGCGGAGGTTTTTTGTTTTTATGCCTTTTCTCATTGACATTAACAAACTATATTGCTATAAATATAGCAATAAAGGTTAACAAGGGAACGGTGTATTTATGCTTGCCACAGAAGGAACCAAAATGAAAAAGACCACGATAGAAATCAGCGAAGAGCAGTATTTTTTTCTAAAAGAAAAGGCGCTCGAACTTCAGAAGCAGAATAAGAACGCGTCTATTATATCGATTATTCGAGAATTGATCGAAAAAGACTTGAAAGAATGGAAAAGAAAAAGAAATTGAAACCGGCATTGACTGCCGGTTTATTTTTTGACAGGAGCTATTAATGACGAAATCAAAAAGCTGTGTACCGAAAATTATTTCTTTGTTTGCCGGATGCGGCGGACTCGACCTTGGCTTTCACAAACAGGGGTATGATGTTGTGTGGGCGAATGATTTTAACGAATGGGCAGCCGCCACGTATAAGCGGAATTTAGGCAGTGTTATGCACTGCGGCGACATCGAAAAAGTGAATCCTAAGAGCAAATCTATTCCGGACTGTGATTTAATTTTGGGAGGATTTCCCTGCCAAGATTTTTCGATGATTTGGAAACGTCCGGGGCTTAACGGCGAACGCGGTAATCTGTACAAAAGCTTCCTTCGTTTTGTCGATGCAAAAAAGCCGAAGGCTTTTATTGCCGAAAACGTAAAGGGCTTGTTAACGGCAAATAACGGCAAAGCGATTGAACAAATTGTGACTGATTTCGAGAAGATCAGTCCGGGATATATCGTTAAACCTAAGCTGTACAATTTTGCCGACTACGGCGTGCCGCAATTCAGGGAGCGCGTTCTTATAGTCGGCATACGTATCGATACGGGATTCGATTTCTGCCATCCCCGGCCTACTCACGGACCTGCGGGAGAAAAAGACCATGTAACAGCTGGGGAGGCGTTGAAAGGTGCTGAAAAAATTAAATTGAATAATGAAAGAATGAATATTGCCGCCAAAACGGCAAAAATGCTTCAGCTTATTCCGGAAGGAGGCAACTTTACGGATGTACCGTCCGACAGCCCGTATTACGTCAAAGGAATGATCAGCCACGTATACCGCCGAATCCACAGAAACGAACCGGCAAAAACGATTATCGCGGCTGGCGGAGGCGGGACGTGGGGATATCACTATCCTGATCCGCGGCCTTTGACCAACCGTGAGCGGGCGAGGCTTCAGTCATTTCCTGATGACTTTGAGTTTATCGGCTCTGTCGCTGAAGTAAGGCGCCAGATTGGAAATGCTGTCCCGCCTCAAGGAGTTGCTGAGCTGGCCAAGGCATTAATGCCTCTTTTTACGGGAGATTATGAATACACCGATCTTCAAGAGGTCTACAGCAAATTTAAGGATATTCCGGTCAAGAAACGAATGGAGCATATCCTTGAAGAACAGACTATAGCAGGAGCCGTCTAATGGAATTACTTTTGTCAAATATCCCCCCGGTGCGGTTTTCCAAAAGGAATACGATTACATGTTTTGAAGACTTGATTCAGGATGCCGACGGCATCAGAATTGCTTCCGGGTATATCTCTGCCGACGCTCTGGCCGAACTCAAAAAAATCATCGAAGAGAATAAGAAGTCTTTTTTAGAAATTGTGATCGGTATGCATGGATTTGAAGGGTTTACCCGGTCTCAGTTTGATGCCGCGAGATATCTCGATGAATATCTGCGCGGAAATAAAATCGGCGGTGTTATGGTCGCCAATGCATTTAAATTTCATGGAAAGGTTTACAGTTTTCTTAAAGAGACAAGTCCTTTTGCGGGAATGATCGGGTCATCAAATTTGAGCAGTATTCTCGACAGCCAAAACCACTATGAGGCGGATCTATTTGTAGATGAAGAAGGTGCAGTAAAAGAAATAAATAATTTCATTATCCAGCTGTCGCGAGATGCCTGCGTTCCGCTGGATGGATATACGCCTAAAATTATTGAAAGCGAAAATACTCTTCTTGACGGGCATGAAGGTGTGGAGAAACCAGCACAGGAAGAATTGCAGGCGGTTCTTTTAGACAGAACGCCGACAGCGTTCAAGATTCCAATTAAAGGCGCTGAAGAAGCACCGCACAGTAACCTGAATGTATTCTTCGGCAAGGGGAGAGAAAATAAAAAAGGCTTTGTCAAACCGAGGCATTGGTATGAGGTCGAGCTAATCGTTTCAAGCGATATTACGGGCCAGCCGGGATATCCTAAAGCTGGATACCCCGACAGGGAAAGCATAATAACGGTCTATACCGATGACGGCTGGAAATTCAGATGCAAAATCAGCGGCGACTACAGCAAGAATTTCCGCTCAGCAGACGATCTGAAAATTTTAGGCCGATGGATAAAAGGACGCCTTGAGAACAACGGAGCCCTTAAGGTCGGCGAACCGGTTACAGCAGATACGCTCAGGCGTTACGGAAGGGACAATTTTGAACTGATTGCCACTTCGAAACCTGACGTATGGATACTGGACTTCAGGAGGGGCAATGGGGATTCACATTGAAAGTTATCTCAAGAAAATTGAAGCAGTATCTCCCGGCATTTCTGCGTCGATAAAACAAACCATCGACGCTTTAATTCCAAAACATATCAAAACTTTCTCATTCCGCGATCATTTAACAGGACTGCTTCTCGGCAACGTTCAAAGCGGAAAGACGGGTCAGGTGCTGGGTCTTGTTTCGGCCGCAGCTGACGAAGGTTTTTCTATTTTTGTTTTCCTGACCACGGATAACGTTTATCTCCATGAACAGACGTTGAAAAGAGCGGAACATGCGCTGGATACTTTCGTGGTGTGTGGCGAAGACGATGATGTCAAGTTTATAGAGTCGAAAGTCCGCAAGCCTGTGATGATCGTGATTAAAAAGAACAACCGGGTTCTTAAGCGCTGGAAAGATAATTTATCATCGTCGAAGTTTTGCGAAGGGCGTCCGTTATTTATCATTGATGATGAAGGAGACGCCGCAAGCCTGAATACGAGAATCAACCAAAGACAGCAGAGCACAATTAACCGTCACTTAGAAGGAATGAAGAAGCTGGCCAACAGCAGTATGTATCTTCAGGTGACAGCTACGCCGCAGTCGCTGTTTCTTCAGTCGAAAACAACAGGGTGGAGGCCGTCGTTTGTGCATTATTTCCCGCCCGGTCCCGGGTATCTCGGCGGCAGCTTCTTTTATTGTGACCCGCCGTCGCCGTGTATCAGGCTTACCCCGGAGAATGAATTAGACGAACTGAGAGACGAAGGGAAGATTATTGCCGAAGGCCTTCGGATGTCGCTGTTAACTTTTTTAGTAACAGGGGCGCAGGTTCTTTTGTCTAAAAGCGCGCAGGCTTGTAATTTTCTTGTCCACCCAAGCGTCAGAATTGCAGACCATACCCGCATTGCCCGCAGGCTTGGAGAGTACTTAAACGAAATGCTTCTCGCTGTGTCTGAAGATAAGATGGGGGATTTTCTCAAGGAGTCATGGGATGATCTGCGAAAGACAAAGCCCAGTCTTATGGATTTTGAGAAGATCCATGATTTTCTCAAACAAAAACTAAACGAAGAGCAGATCAAAATTTTTGTTATGAATTCAATCGGAAGCAATGTGGTCGATTGTTCAAGAGGGATGAGTATTATTGTCGGTGGCAACAGCCTCGGCAGAGGCGTTACATTTCCCGCGCTCCATACGGTTTACTACTGCCGTACTGCAAAGGCACCTCAAGCAGATACCTTTTGGCAACACTGCCGGATGTTCGGATACGACAGAGATCCTGATTTGATGCGTGTTTTTATTCCGCCATCGCTGTTAAAACTTTTTATTGAGTTAAACAGCGGCAATAAGGCATTGATAGGGCAGATAAGCAGTACCAGTACCGAGGATATAAACCTTCTTTATCCTCCGGGGATTAAGCCGACAAGACCGAATGTGGTCGACAGCAGGCTGATGGATGTGATTGTCGGCGGAGTGAATTATTTCCCGAATTTCCCTAAGCGAAAACACGTCAGACAGGTTGATGATATGCTTTCTCAGTATTCGGGCGAGGGAATGCATGAAACTACCCTGAACGGAGTGATCACTCTTTTGGAGAACTTTGAGAGCGAAGACAAATCTGACTGGTCAAATACGGCTTTTGTAAACTGCATCAAGGCGTTGAAGGCAAGTCATGCGGATAATAGGGCAATGCTGATCGTCAGGAGAGACCGCAGTATATCGAAAGGAACCGGGACGTTGCTGTCTCCGGTTGACCGGTCAATGGGGGATTCAGTCAAAGATGTACCGGTTCTTACGCTTTATAGAATTAACGGCGAGAAGGATAAGGGATGGGACGGCGAGCCGTTGTGGATACCCAATATTAAACTTCCGGAAGGTAAGAATTTTTATAAGGTCGACAGGTAGATGGATAACTTGACGCCTGAACAGCGCAGGAAAAATATGCAGAATATTCGGTCGGAAGGAACCCGGCCGGAACTGTCGATTGCCAAAGAGCTGAGGAGGCGGAAGATATATTTTGCAAAAAATGTAAAAACGATCATCGGTAAACCGGATTTCGTTTTCCGAAGAAAATGGGTTGCTGTATTTGTCGATTCGGATTTTTGGCACGGCCACAGGACCCGGTGCATCATGCCGAAGTCAAACTGCGGCTATTGGGAAGAGAAGATTGCCCGTAATAAACAGAGAGACAGGCAGGTTACCAGAACGCTTAAGAAGGACGGCTGGACGGTAATTCGTTTGTGGGAAAAAGATATACGGCGCAATTTGGAGAAAAGCATAAAGAAAATTACCGGCGTTTTATGAAGATTGACAGTATAAAAGCACATTTGCAGCCGTATTCAATAATGAAGAAAAGGCAGACGACAATAAACCATGCCTTTGCTTCTGCAATAGCGCCAAGCGATTCATACGATGCCAAGACGGTCAAAGAAGCCGTTGCATTGCTCGGCCAAGATCCCGAAAAGGATCTGTTATGTATATATTGCGGAGCAGAAGCGGAAACTTGGGATCACGTTTTCGGGCTTGTGAGAGATCTTCGGTTTTCCGGGTATGGGCATGTAATCGGGAATCTTCTGCCAAGCTGTAAAAAGTGCAACTCGGAAAAAGGGAACAGGGACTGGGAAGGTTTTTTAAGGAAGAAAAACGGTAACGATGCCGGTTCGAAAATTGAAGTTATTAAGCGGTATTTTGCTAAATATCTGCCTGCCCAAGTTGATTACGAGAAAATAAAGAATGTATGCCCCGATGAGATTGGGCAGTTGGACTCTATTAAAGATAAAGTCATGAATCTATTCAAAGAGGCTGATGTTATCGCGGAACGAGTTAGGGAAAGAATTAAATCTGTTTCCTGAATTTAAAAGGATGAAAAATGGATAAAGGAGCTCATTTTTACAGGTGTGATTTTCAGATTCATACTCCAAGAGATTTAAACTGGGAGGGGGCTGGGGCTGTTTCTGCTGATGAGAGAAAAGCATACTCGGAAGAGCTTATCCGCGATTGCAGGCAGAAGGGCATAGACGCTATTGCAATAACAGATCATCATGACTTTGCTTTTTTCCCTTATGTTAGAAAAGCATCGCAGGACGAGCTTGACGATCAAGGGAATCCTGTATCTGCAGAAAAGCGAATTGTTGTATTCCCCGGTATTGAATTAACATTGACTGCGCCGAATTGTCAGGCGCTGTTGCTTTTTGACGCGGATTTCCCCGAGAATCTTCTTCACAGCGTCTTGGTTGCTCTCGCAATTACACCGAATAGACCGGAAGATGCAAAGCACGCCGCGATTGGCAGGATTCCCCAGAATGTTGTTAATGACCTGCCTCACTTGTATCAGATTTTAAATCAGCATGAACATTTAAGAGGGCGTTTTATCGTTCTTCCGAATGTAAAAGAAAACGGGCACGGAACAATCTTGAGGTCGGGGTTTGCAAATTTTTATAAGTCTATGCCTTGTGTCGGAGGCTACACCGATGGCGAGTTGCCTCAGCCCGGGACAGGGGCCCACGGCATCATTGAAGGCAGAAATCGAGACTACGGATTCAAATCGATAGGCGTATTTCAAACATCCGATAACCGAAAAAGAGATCATGCCGATATCGGAACTTATTCAACATGGGTGAAGTGGGCAACCCCAACCGCAGAGGCTTTAAGGCAGGCTTGTTTGGCGCGGGAATCCCGTATTTCGCAAACTTTGCCTTTGATGCCAGCAGTATATGTGACTTCTATTGATATTTCGAGTAGCAAGTTCATGGGGCAGTTTTATTTAGATTTTAATCCGCAATACAACGCAATAATCGGCGGTCGAGGTACAGGCAAGTCGACTATCTTAGAGTATCTTAGATGGGGATTGTGCGATCTGATTATTGGTTCAGAAGAAGATGATCTCCCCAAGTTCCAAGATAAAAGAAAGAAGCTCATAGAGAAAACGCTGGTAGACGCGACCATTCAGATCAATTTTATAAAGAACGGGATTAATCACAGCGTGCGAAGGAAGATTAACACGAGTGAAATATTTCTTAAGATTGGAGCGGGGGAATTTGAAGCAACGACAGAAGCCAATATCAGAGATTTATTGCCTATTCAGGCGTACAGCCAGAAACAATTAAGTACCGTGGGCGTACGCATTGAAGAGCTTAAAAGGTTGGTACATAGCCCTATTCGGCAAGAACTAAATGATTTTAACTTAAAGTTTGATAATTTGAAGGCGGATATCAAGCGGTGCTACGAACAGAGAATGAGGAAAAAACAGGCCGAATCAGAAATAGAGAAAAATGAGCTTGAGTTGAAATCTTTACTGGAACAAGTTGAGGGGCTTCGTAATGGGCTCAAGGGGATATCCGATCAGGACAAGGAGACGATATCCATTCATAAGCAATATGAGATTATCGAGCAGTTAGTCGAAGAGTGGAAGGGCGAGATTGTTTCGGCTAGAACAGCGGTTGAGAGCATTAAACAGGATATTTCGACTTCCCCGGCAGATCTTCCTTCTGATGTTACGCTTCCGGATAAGGAACAGGCTGTAATTGCTGATATTCATAGTGAAATGAAAAAGGTCTTTGAAGACATTAAGCTGGCACTAAGTGCTATTGATGAACAGTTGGATCCTAAAGGGAAAGCTCTGACGAATCTGAATGCTATATTTGAGAAATCCAAAGTGCTTTTTGCACAACATAAACAAAAGTATGAAACTGCAAAACAAAAATCTACGTCTCAAGAAACGACTCTTACTCAAATTCAAAAGATAGAAGAAAGAGTTAAGGAGATACGCCGGTTTTTAACGGAGAAGAGGCAGGGGATCTCGAAAGCTGGCGATCCGGAGGAGCAGTTTAATAATTTCAAGAAAAATTGGTTTGATGCCCATAAGGAAAGAGCTGATTTGTTGGCAGAGCAATGCTCCAAATTGAGCGCATTGTCCGATAACAATCTTAAGTCAACTTTAGGCAGGGGGCGCGGCACCAGCGGGCTTGAGTTAAGTTTGAAGAAAATGCTCGAAGGTTCCGGCACTCGTAAGGAGAAAATTGAGGATCTTTGCAGGCGTATTGCCGAGGCCGCTGATCCTGTTGAGGAGTGGAGTACGATTTTATCGGAATTTGAAAGATTGGCAGATATTAATCCAAGCAGTTCCTCGGCTATGAATTTGACTGGTATGCCGATATTGGCAGGTATATTTACTGAAAATGTGTTAAGAAAAATGGCAGAGAAGATTACAAACGAAAACTGGATCGATCTCCTATTGACACAGCTCGACGATTTGCCTTTATTCGAGTACAAAACGCGCGACGGTGAGTATATCGAGTTTAATGATGCTTCTGCGGGTCAGCAGGCCACGGCTTTAATGCATGTATTGCTTAATCAAGACGGGCCTCCGCTTGTTATCGATCAGCCCGAAGATGATCTTGACAATCAAATGGTGTCGGATATTGCGGCGTTAATTTGGCAGGCTAAAAAGAAACGCCAGCTGATATTCGCCAGTCATAATGCCAACATTGTCGTTAACGGGGATGCGGAGCTCGTTGTTTGTTGTGATTACAAGATTACCACCGATCAGTCAAAGGGCGAAATTAAGCATCTAGGCGCGATTGATATCGGAAATATTCGTAACGAAATAACAAAAGTTATGGAAGGTGGAGAAGCGGCCTTCAAATTGAGAAAAGAGAAATATGGTTTTTAACCTTGGTATAAAAGATGCGCATACTTTTAGTTGAAGACGAAAAAAACATGGCCAGTTTTATTAAGCGCGGGCTTGAAGAGGAGCGGTATGTGGTTGATGTGGCTCCAAACGGCGAGAAGGCGCTTTTCTTGGCGGAGACAAATCCTTACGACTTGATAATTTTGGATGTCATGTTGCCGGATACAACGGGTTTTTCTATCTGTAAGGACCTGCGTGCGAAAAAAATAGACACCTTTATTATAATGCTTACCGCCCGCGATGATGTACAGGATAAGGTGTTTGGTCTTAAGACCGGCGCTGACGATTATCTCGCTAAACCCTTTGATTTTGACGAGCTTTTAGCGCGGATCGGAGCGCTTTTACGCAGGAAGCGCCTTGATAAAAATCCTGTACTTAAGGTTGGCGATCTTGAATTGAACCAGCTTACCCATAAAGTCACCCGGGCGAAAAAAGAGATTACTTTGACCAGCAAAGAGTACAGCCTGCTTGAGTATCTTATGCTTCATGCCGAACAGGTGGTGACGAGAACGGCTATATCTGAGCATGTGTGGAACGAAGACTTTGACAGCTTCACTAATGTCATTGACGTATTTATAAACAGAGTACGCAATAAGGTCGACCGTGATTTCAAAAAGAAGCTTATTCATTCTCTGCGCGGTACCGGATATATACTTAAGGAATCGTAATGAAAAAATCATTTCGTCGTAAGATCATAATTGGGTTTCTTGCTATGGTGTTTTTGTCCGTGTTTACGGCATGCCTTGCTTTTTTTACCACGCGTAATATGCAGAATGTTTTTCTCAATACCATGAGACAGAATGTCGCGTCCCTTAAAGCGGCGGAAGAATTGGAGCTTGCCTTAGTCAGTCAAAAAGGTTTTTTGTCAAATTATTTCTTAGACAAGAATTCTGTTTGGTTAGAGAGACTGGAAGAGAAGAGAGCGAATTTCTCAGAATGGCTTAAAAAGGCTACTGATACGGCGGTAACTCCCGAAGAAAAAAATATCATCAATGATATTAACCATCTTTACGCGAGATATGAAAACGATCGCCTTAACGCAAAGAAACTTTATGAGTCCGGTAAGACACGAGAGGCAAAAGATCTGCTTTTGGGCGACATGTGGGAAGCCCTTGAGATTTTGTATCAAAAATGCGAAAACTACATCAGTATTAATGAGTCTATTATTAAGAAGTCTGAAGGGGCTTTAACGAGAAAAATAGCGGGCATGATGGTTTTAATCGTCATTCCATCGATAGCGATAATTATCTCAATCGGACTGATGTTCTTTTTACTGACGCGCAAGATATTGTCTTCTGTAGAAGATATTGCTGTTACGGCCCGCAACATTAATCTTAAAGATTTGAGCGGCAGGGTAAATACCGATTCTTTAGAGGAAGAGCTTGATTATCTCGCCAAATCTATCAACGCGATGCTGGATCGGCTGGAAAGGTCGTTTGAGTACGTGAAAGAATTCAGCTCGAGTATCGGGCATGAATTAAAAACTCCATTGGCGATTATTAAAGGGGGCTCTGAAATCGCTCTTCGCAAGGAGAGGCAGGCTGATGAGTATAAAAAAGCGTTGCGGGTAAATATTGAAGAATCGAATCGGATGATACAAATCGTTGAAGATTTGGTTTTCTTGGCGAAGCTCGATTACAATCCCGACAATATAAAAAAAGAAAGATTTGACGCTGTTCAGTTTTTCGAAGATATACGCGAACGCGCCGAAATGCTGGCCGCGCAAAAAGGAATAATCTTTTCATCTTCAATACCCGAAAATCCGGTCTTTTTAGAAGGAAATAAGTTGCATTTAAGTCGCTTGTTTTTTAATCTTATCCAAAACGCAGTTAAATTTACGCCTCAGGGAGGCAAAGTTGATCTATCCGTCCATCCGCAGGGGGATGCGGTAAAGATAATCGTATCGGATACCGGCGCGGGGATAGATGAGAAGGATTTACCGAAGATATTTCAGCGTTTTTTTCACAAAGAAACTCCGGGCCCAGAGAATGTCGGAAGCGTTGGTTTAGGTTTGAACATCGCCAGATCAATTGCTAAATTCCATAACGGCGACATCCAAGTGGCCAGCAAGCCTCAAGAAGGTTCTGTTTTTACCGTAACCCTTCCTGTTTCTCGCCTCTAATCGTCTTTTTCCGCCATCTTTAAAGATTACAAAAAATTAATTTTTTGTTCATCTTCTGTTTATCCTTGTTTTGCTAACCTTTATATGATTTCAAAAGAAATGTTTTTACGGCGAAGATACCAATTGCTAATTTTCAAGGGAGATGGGTTATGAAAAAAATTCTTATTATTGATGATGAGCAGAAAATTGGCCAGTCCTATGCCGAATTGCTTTCGGAAGAGGGATACGAGGTAAAACATGCCAAAAGCGCACAGGAAGCCACAAATCTTTTGATAAGAGAGCACTTTGATTTGATTCTGCTGGATATAAACATGCCGGAAGTTGACGGCAAGGTAATGTATGAGGTAGTCCGTGAATATGACCGGAGCATGAAAGTCATAGTTTCAAGCGTCTATCCTGTCGAAGATCAGGTGCAAAGTATTTTGGGTGCTTCGGATTATCACAATAAATCGCAGGGGGTCGAATCGCTCCTTGCAAAAATAAAAGAAGTCTTAAATGAAGCTAGAGATTAATTAGGAAAAATATGGGCAAGATATCCGCATATATTTTGGGAGGGTTGGTCATAATCGTCATGTTTTCTGCTCCGTTGCGTGATTATATGAATAAATTAGTCCATCGCGATAAGAAAGAAATGCGCGAAGAAGAGATTATCGGGAGGACTTCGGGACGCAACCCCCGGGTTGAAGAAATACAGAATGCCTTAAAAGAAGCCGGTTTCGATCCGGGCCCGGCTGACGGCGTTATGGGATCTCAAACCAGAACTGCTATCAAGGGTTTTCAGAAGAAACATGGGTTGAAGCCTACCGGACAAATTGATCCGGCGACTAACCTCGCGCTGAACAAAACGAAAGAAATCGAAAAGCCTTTTAATAAAGAGATAAGCGATCCTGATTCGTTCAGCAAGAGCGATGAACAGATTCAGAAGGCATTAAAAAATGCCGGTTTCTATAAAGGGGTAATAGACGGCAAGGTCGGACCCCGGACTAAATCCGCTATAAGAGAGTTTCAAAAGGCAAACGGCCTGAACGCGGATGGCTCAGTGGGTGATAAAACATGGCAAGCCCTCAAAACATATTTGAAGGATGAATGAAAAACTTCGGTATTTACTTAATGGCGGTTATTCTTGTTATTGCTGGCACAGCGTCAGGTTATGAAGATTCTTATATAAAAAGGTTACCTCAAAAAGAGATAGAGATAATCGGGGAGTTGGTTTTTAAGAATGAATGCGCTTCTAAGGACGAGAATATTATCGCCTGGAATGAAGGGGAAGATTTTATGTCCTTAGGTATCGGACATTTTATCTGGTATCCGGCTGGCTCTAAAGATGGTTTTGAGGAAAGTTTCCCAAGATTTCTTAAATACGCAAAGGCTTCCGGAGAACGATTACCAGTGTGGCTTGATAAAACACCTCAGCCCGCGTGTCCGTGGAGATCTAGAGAAGAGTTTATGGCGTCTTCAAAAGACAAGAGGTTGGCGGAATTAAGGAAGTTTTTGACAAGAACAAAAACTTTACAGTCAGCTTTTATCATAAAACGTTTGGATGATGCTTTGCCGCTGATATTAAAGAGTATTCCTAAAGAGAAACGCGAAAGAATTGCGTTGCGTTTTAACCGTGTCGCGGCTACATCCGATGGGATTTACGCTTTGGCTGACTATGTTAATTTTAAAGGTTTAGGGATCCTCGCTTCTGAAAGGTATCAGGGGGAAGGATGGGGACTGCTTCAAGTATTGGAAAATATGAAAAATGACGAGCGCGATGCGCTTAAAGCATTTGTGCGCTCGGCGAACACTGTACTTGAAATCAGGGTTAAGAACGCGCCTGCAAACCGTGATGAGAAACGCTGGCTTCCGGGGTGGCAAAGTCGGATTAATTCGTATTTAAAGAAATTGGAGGGTTAATATGCAAAAAATATTTGTTCTTGTGATTCTCGCTTTGATTCTGGGCGGATGCGCCACGGGAGCGAGAAAACAACAGCAGGCACCACAGCCGGTGACTTACGAAAAGCCACAGCGTTCATACCAGCAGGAAACGTACTACCCTAGTGATTATGATTATGAGGATGACACACGGCCGTCAGAAAGTTATAAAAAGCCGGTGAGCAAAACTTACTCTGAACCAGCAGTGGAATTAAGCCATAGACAAATACAAAAAGCGTTGAAAAACGCTGGCTATTATCAGGGGGCCATTGACGGCAAGATCGGCCCCAAGACTAAAGAGGCGATACTGAAATTTCAGCGTGCCAAAGGCCTTAAAGCTGACGGCGTAGTTGGCAAAAAGACATCTGCCGCATTAAACAGATATTTGGATTAACGGCATGATAAAAAAGATCTTTCTATTCATAACGGTAATTCTATTGGCGGGATTGGCAGGGTATTTCGGCCGCCAGTATTACGAGCAATATCAGAATATTGAACATGAGAAGCTGTCAAAAAAGGCAAGAGAGGCTTCGTGGAATGAGCTACAGCGGCGCATTAATGATGAGATAAAAGGATTTAAGGGCGAGGCTGGTATAGTAATCAAAGATTTGCAAACCGGCATGGAGTTTTCATATAACAAAGCAAAGCTGTTTCCGTCGGCAAGCCTCGCGAAGATTCCTATCATGGCGGCATCTTTCCTTGCGGCAGATCAGGGGAAGATAAAGCTCGACAAGAATATAGCGCTTAAATCTGCGGATAAACTTACAGGTTCGGGCGTGTTGAAGGATATGCCTTCAGGGACAACGTTCAGTATAGACCGGCTTATTGGACTTATGATTTATGACAGCGATA
>MVRV01000004.1 GCA_002068015.1 Smithella sp. PtaU1.Bin162 | reverse complement strand
AATCCAGCGGTGTTTCCATGGCTGGAGCCGCAATACTGTCGGGACTCGCAGCCTTTCGTGCCGGAACAGGCCTATTAACCATTGCCGCTCCGGAATCTTCGATCCTGGCCTTTCAATCTGCCGTACCGGAAGCGCTGACCATTTCCCTGGGCTCCGTCAACGCTAATGATTCAGTAAAACAAATCTCATCCTACATTCAAAACAGAAAAGTCAAAAGTGTCCTGATCGGCAATGGATTGGGCACAGGCAACACACAGAAGGCAATCCTCGAATACGTTCTGGAATCAAAAGAAATCGAGCGCCTGGTCCTGGACGCCGATGCCCTCAATATTCTTTCCGAAGACAAAAAACTGAGACTCAAATTAAAAAATTGCGGAAAAGATATGATCCTGACTCCACATATTGGAGAAGCATCCCGTATCTTGAATCTGGAACCTTCCGAAATCAAACAGGAAAAGATAAATGTGGCAAAGGAACTCGAAAAAACAACCGGCGGTATTGTTGTATTGAAAGACGCAGTTTCAATTATCTCAACTCCGGATAATGAAATCTGGGTAAACACAACAGGAAGCCCGGTTCTCGCAAAAGGTGGAAGCGGAGATGTGCTGGCCGGGCTTATAGCAGGGCTTTTCACCAGCGGATATGACGCTCTTTCTTCGGCGATCATTGGATGTTATCTCCTCGGCAAGGCCGCTGAGATTTATGAACAAAGATTCTCCAGTGAGTCGGCGTTTGCCAGGGAGATAATCAGCATACTGCCGGAGGCTTGGAAATTTGACGTGTAGCGTTCTTGCCCTCCCGGGCGGGGTGTAAGCTGCGCTTGCAGGTGCAGATTGTCGCCGGGAAAGTAAGAGGAATTCTCTCCACTCCGCAAGCCTCATTAACTCGCCATCGTGGCTCAAACAGAATTCGGCACGCTCGCTCAGCTCGCTTTGCTCCGTGGAGAGAATTCCTCTTACTTTCTACTTCCGGCGACGATGTGTAAATAAAATAATATAAATATGATCTATCTGGTTCTGCCGATTGCGAGCGGCTAATAGAAACAGTCAAGTAGGGAAGTCAGCTTCGGCAGTTAGATTCCGGCATAGTTCCGTTTCCGGGTTTCCCCTTTTGTGCCTTAATATCCGTATATCTTTTGCTTTATACTCCTTCCCCCTCACAGAACCCATCGTGCGGATTTCCCGCAATAGGCTCTTCATTGATACTCACATCAGCTAATGACATAGAAGCTATAATATATTTTCGGCTTCGGCAAACAGTATCTTTTCAGATAATTATGAAATTCCTTCCAGTTAAAGCTCTTCTTTTGACTTCTTTTGTTCATCCATTTAAAGAGAAGACCTTTCGCCTCGAAATAGTACCTTGCTATCCCTTTACTATTTTCGCTTATTCCGTAATATTGATAGTGTCCCATCATCTTACTTCTAAGTATCGGCCACCATTCCTCTGCTTTTGTGCGCATCACTCCCTGAAGCCATTTGCTCAGTTCTTTAATTTTCTGTTGGAATTTCTTCTTTTCTGTTATCCTTCCAATTTTGAATTTGCCGTTGCGGTTCTTTGTGCAAAAATGGGTAATCCCAAGAAAGTTGAACGTCTCTGTTCTCTTTTCTTTAAATCTTGCATTTTCTTTCGCATACTTTCCGAATTCAATCTGTCTGGTTTTATCTTCCGCCAGTTCCAGTTTATATTTGCTCATTCTGGCTGTTAGGTTTTCCAGCACTTTTCTTGCCGTCTTTTGGTATCTGGTACAGATAACAAAGTCGTCAGCGTACCGGATTATCCCAACATATCCTTCTGCTTTCGCTTGGACATATTCTATCCACTTATCCAGCGCATAATGCAGGTATATATTTGCCAGTATTGGCGATAAGATTCCTCCCTGCGGTGTCCCTATTTCTGTTTCATTGTATTTGTCATCTTCCATCACTCCACCTTTTAGAAAACTTTTGATGAGCTGGAGCAATGTACTGTCGGCAACCCTATATTTAAGCAGCCTAATCAAAATCTCATGGTCGACATTGTCAAAGAACCCTTTAATATCGGCATCTATTATGTGGTTTATCCGGTTCTTATATATCATATCATTCAGCGCTTTCAGGGCTTCATGACATCCTCTTCCCGGTCTGAAACCATATGAGCATTCCAGAAAATCCTGTTCATAGATCGCATTTAGTATCCTGGTAATAGCCATTTGCACGATCTTATCCTCTACCGCTGGTATTCCTAGTGGTCGTAGCTTGCCGTTTGATTTGGGTATATAGACCCTTCTGACAGGCTTTGGTTTATATGTCTTTCTCTTTAGCCTTTCAACCAGCCGCGTTAGATTGCTTTCCAGATTTGCTTCGTATTCTTCGATGCCTACTTTGTCAATGCCGGTTGCTTTGCCTGCTTTCAGCAGGTGGAAACAGACCCTTAGGTTGTCTTGGTTTAGAAGATGTGCCAGACTGATAAACTTAAGCTTCTTTTCCTCCTTAGCAATTTCTGCTATACGGCGTAGTTCATTTACCACAGTTTCCTCCAATTCTGAGTTTGGACTATGTTTCGCCTGCCGTTGCGTATTAATGTTAATCCCTTCGCTCCACGGTCGTTACCCGTTTCTCTGCTACTATGGATTAATCCGACTCCCTGGCTATCATTCTCGCTTCCTTTCTTCTTCAGATTGTTAGCAATTACCATTTCTGGGATAGCTAGGGTCTCCCAAGTTCCGTATTATCCTTTCGATACGTGCCGTTCCGATTGACCCCGACGGGTTACACGGCTGCTCTTGCCTATTTCTTTGCCATGTATAGCAGGTTTCAGGAGTGGGAATTCCTTGACCACCCGTGTTTTGCTTTGTTACGAGGTTCTTTGGATTCACTTTATTACGGCCCATATCCTCGATCCTCAGGACTCCGCTATCCTTGTTACCTCAGATAACGCCTGGTTCTCTTCTCGTTGTATAAGCAATTAACGAGATGGGTTCCTTTCAACCCATTAGGATAGCACAGCTTTGCTTGGCGTACTCCCACCCAAGGACTTTGTTTTGAAAGGCCTTTTAGATTTGCTGTGGCTTTAGATCACCTGTTCTTCTTCGTTCCGACTGCCCACCCTGTCTTAAAGTACCCCTCTTAAGTTCCACATTACATCACTCTGCTCGTGCGGATTCGCTCGCGCTTTCAAACCTGTCCCTTCTTGTCCCGATGTCCTCCGGTATCTTT
This sequence comes from Smithella sp. PtaU1.Bin162, assembly GCA_002068015.1. GTDB lineage: Bacteria > Desulfobacterota > Syntrophia > Syntrophales > Smithellaceae > MVRV01. The sequence goes on along the minus strand of MVRV01000004.1, from coordinate 1,885 downwards.
CCGTTCCAGCCCCAAGAACGATTCAGGCGTAAGCCGCGTCCTGCGGCAACGCCTTCAACGCAAACATCGTGTTTGCTTAGCAGAGCAGGAAGGGCTTACACGGAAACATACCGGAGGACCAAATTTTCTACCGATAAAGCCAATTTTTGCATGCGCATGCATTCCAAAATTCATATTATATTTTGATAATTTGTCCCGGCTATGATATAATTACCTGAAATGAGTATTGATATTGAAAAAGATGATTTTCAATCCTTATTATCCCTTCTCTCACAAGAACTGGAGAAAGGAAAATTATTGCATCCCAAACCCGGTGAAGATAACAGGATTTTTACTTACTGGAATATCGGCCGAATCCTTCAAGATTACTATTCCCGTCATTCCTATAGCGCCGAAGATGTTAATTCTTCCTATAAAGCCATATCCGGCAAGCTCTCAATAGGAATCCGCACGCTTTATTACACCGCTCAATTTTACTACTCTTATCCTGATCTCTCCGCTCTGCCTAAAGATTTGAACTGGACAAACTATAAAATCCTTTTATCAATAGAATCCCCGGAACTCCGGAAAGATTGTGAAAAGCTTCTTGCGACCGGAAATTATTCCAGCCGTGAATTTTTTGATCTGGTAAAAAAGAAAAAAGACGACCTGATTCAATTCATTCAAAGCAGCCTTTATTACTCTCAAGGCATTCCTTATCTTTATTCCGTCCGGCATATATCCGGTAAAGCTTCCCTTGATCTGGGATTTTACACCTATCTGGACCTCTTTAAAGACAAACTATCCGGCTTTTCCGATAAAACTCCTATCCTGTCTATAAAAGATAATGACGATTACAGCTTTCAATCTGAGCCCGGTAAGTCTAAATTTCTCTATACCTATAAAGCTATCGTAACCGATGTGGTTGACGGCGACACTCTCAAGATTTCCGTTGATTTGGGGTTTAACATCATCCGGCAGGAGACCGTCCGTTTATTCAAGATCGACGCCCCGGAGCTTTACACTGAAACCGGAGTTAAAGCGAAGAATTTCGTTATCGACAGGCTTTCTTCCGTTCCTTATATTGCGGTCAAGATTTACCGCAAGGACAAATACGCCCGCTATCTTGCCGATGTGTTTTATCTTCCCAATCCTTCCAATTTAAACGCGATTCTGGAATCCGGTGTTTTCCTCAATCAGGAACTCATCGACAACGGCCTTGCTGTTAAATACTACGTCGGTTAAATTTATTTCTTTGTCAGATATGAAAATATAAAAATGAAGGGCAAAAATCGCCGCCGCCAATTAATTCGCTTAAGCGAATTAATTGTATCCCCTTATTTATTTCCCTGTCAAGAAAATAAGCCAATTATTTTTCTCTTTACCCCTTCCCCTCTGTCCTATCACCTTCACTTAAACTATTGTCTAATCTTTTATACAATTCCTGCTTCGCTTTATCAAAACTTAATTTTATATCCCAACCCCAGAATATTATTATCATAAGTGATGAACACATCCGATACGATCGAGAAAGTCAACCTTAAGGCAACCATCGGTATCAGCGAAAAATACTGCCTATCCTTTATAATAGAGTAAATACAAAGTCCATCAAACACTAAAGCCTCGGCAATTGTAAGATAATTGGGACCATTCCAAAAAATAGAATCGGAAGTTAAATAAAACTCGCCGATTGCCGGTGATAACCAATTCAGGGTATGGTAAAACAAGCGCGATTTCTGTGGCAACGGCTGGCCTTTCTCAGAAGTAATAATCTGATCAATATAGTCCGGATATTTAGGCAATGATGACGAACTACTGATTTCCATTTTATCGCCCAGGATCAGGACCCTCACGTCCCTCCCGGGAGGCCCATCCAGATAAATATAATTATCCTCAAGTGTGCACC
>MVRV01000003.1 GCA_002068015.1 Smithella sp. PtaU1.Bin162 | reverse complement strand
TTCTCCTGTCCAGTCAATACGGACGCTTCGCTTTCCGTCGAATGCCTCCCGTTCATCCCATGACACTGGAAGTATATTCATTCCCCACGGTCCGCGGGAGAGCGTATCAATTTCTGTTTCCGCACTTGTATCGCCACAGTAGAGATTTTCCGCCCTTAGAATTCCGGCCGTAAATATAACTGCCGCAGCTAAGTAAAATTTGTAAAGATTATTAAAGTTGTTATTCCCAAAAACTGTCGATCTTTTTGGATAACGCTTAGTTTGTTGTTCATTAATAATCATTTACAGAACTCCTTTGCTTTTTATAATCTTAATTATTTATGTAAATTTTTTATAAATATTTTCCCCGATATTCAAACTAGCGTCATTCCGATATGTTATCCTTCTTCCGGTTGGCAAATATAAAAAAACTTTGATTAATCTTTGACGGATTATTATGTGATATGTTATTTTTTAGGATTCAGAGTGATTTCCTCAGGTGATTTGGCTGATGAGGCATGAAGGTCGGCAAATAAAAAATTACAGTAACCGGAATGAATACTGTACCCACCCCAAAAACGATAGGTATAACCAGGCACCATGAAAACCTGAAAATTATCCCAAGGCTCATAGTCATAGTAGCGCCATGGACTGTCGGCAAAGACAGCTACTTTTGATGGATTAGCGGTAATTTGGTTATATTTCTGGATTACACCGGTAGCACTAATACTTATACCGCAAAGATTTCTGAGAGGATTGAAATTACTATTGTATGCATAGGTCGCAGGCGTGGGGGCATATATATATAGGTTATATTTGTATTGTTTAAGTTTCTGACATTCTGATAAAGAAGTTGGACAGCATAAATACGGAGAATACTTTCGATAAGCTTCTTCTATATTCATAACTCGGTGTGAACTATAGCATGGCAGATTGCAAAGTGATGATTCGGCCATAAAAACCGACCAGTCAATCAGCTCAGATGAAGAAGTTGCCGGGACTAAGTACCCATCGCTGGCATCAGCGTAAAAACTCCAGAACATTCCCAATGACCTTGACGTATTGAGACATGAAATTTTTTTCGTATATCCTTTTACTTTGCCTAATGCCGGCAACAATATACCGGCAAGGATTGCTATGATAGCGATCGCAATGAGGAGTTCGATAAGTGTGAAATTCCACTTCGTTTTAACGTTTCGGTAATCATTTCGCGGGTTAAAGCTGCTTATTCTGAAAAAAGGTTGAACTTTTTCAGGACGATTGATTTCGTCATTTACTTTTGGCATGATGTCATCTTCCTATCTATAATTTTTGAAAAAGTTATAGGCAAACAGCTACAATCTCCAAGAGCTTTTCGATAATAAATTGAGAAATATTATCCTGATATTCAGGCATAAAACGCCCACACCCCTGATGTATCTCATAATAACCGCCTGAGGGCTGGGACAGGATGTCGGAGAATCTGGCAAAGATATCCTCTGTCGGGAAATAACGGCAGTTGCCATTTGCAATTGCCGCGACTACGGGAAAGCCGGGACTCTTTGCCATCAGTTCCATGCCCAATTCCAGAAACGGTTCTCCCGGTATGGCATAAACCACAGCTTCGCCAATCTTTAAGACTTGCAATTCAGCCATTACGTCAATGCTGTTCCCCGCCTCAATATATAATGCCATCTCCTGAAGACGGTCTATCAGAAACTTGCTCCTGCCGTGAGTTGCTAATTTCTCTGCTGTTTTTCGCAACGATTCAGGAGTAACGGTTTTGACCGGTAATAGAAAATCTCGCGAAAGAAAAGCAATGTTGGTATTAATCATTTCCGTTTCATTGTTCAACCCGGCCACAAGCGATTTCACATACGATGCGGAAATCCTCTCTATATGCTTGCGTCCTTCATTCACGTCGTTGACGCAAACCGGAACGGTATTAATATTGCCTAGGGCGCCCTGAAGAAAAATCGTATCTTCCGCAATCCCCTCGTTAATGATCAATGCATTAACAGCACCGATCCAATCGGCGGATACCAACAAATTCGCTGGTCCGAATACGACACCGTGCATTGCATGATTATGAATAAGGAGTTTAGTCCTTCCATCCGGCCGTATAAATTTTATCCAACGTATTTCAGGGTCGGTTGGCCCATCTTCCAGAACACGGTTCATCCCCAATTTTTCTTTTAACATTGATTTGCCGTAAAAGACAGCAGATATCTTCTCTTCATTCTCAAAAGCCTCAATTCCTTTGGCAACGGCAAGTTCAATCCATTTCTCCCTGAATTCCGGACTAAGCTCTCCCCATCCGATTCCCTTGGAAACAGTTGGCCCTGAATGGGTATGACTTCCACAAACAGTTACAGCCATTGGGTTAATTCCAATTCTTTCATATAATTCAGCTCGCACTATCCTTGATGCTGACCGGCTCATAGTGACAAGATCATTTGATATTATCATGATTCGCTTGCCGTTTTCAGAAAAACTAGCTGCTCTGCAGAAAAGATGGTCATTTATTCCACGATTGCGTCTGCCCAAGAACGGGCCATAGCCATAAAGTTCTGTAAACAATGGCACTTCAATAATTCCTGACGCTGTTCCGATTCTCATAATGTATTCTATAATAAATGATTAATTATCTATAATTTGAATTATAATATCTGTCTCCATCAAAAACAATCCATCAAAATTGCGTTTAATTAATCAAAATTGCTTTAATAACATAAGGTACAAGATACTTTGAGCGGTCTGTTTCTTATAATTCTCAAGAGTAAAATAAAGGTTCTGATGGCTGTAATTAAAACGGAATTCACATTCTTTCAAATGGAGATAAGAAGTATTTTTATGAATGCCTCTGCATCTTGCGGGTCGAGTCTTCGCAAGGCCCCGGAAATTTTCAACATCATTGATATATGTTTGCAGCCTCTTGCAAATTCATTGCCGGCATGGGGCGTGCAAAAATGGTGCAGGATATCAAGAAAAAACAAAATGCTCTACGTTGTTCTCTGTTTTTATTAGGTATTTATAATCAACGAGTTGACTTGGTGAAATTTTTTTAAAAGTTTCACCTGCCAATCAGGGCTTGTTTCAAGAAAGGCATAAAAATGGAAATCTCTCCTTTTCAAGAAGCTCTTTCCCTGCTATTTTATCTTTTCAATACCGCCCATATCAGCAAAGAGCGACTTGAAAGTGTGTGTCTGGCACTGGAAAACTATCAAGAATTCAGGAACTGGCTAAGAGACTGATTGATTATTCATTGGAGTTGACTAAATTAACAGACAAAGAGACCGGTTCTTGACTGCAAAAGACTCGGTACTCTCAAGTTCTTTTAAAGAAACCTAACTAAGATCAAATCCAATTTGAACTCATTTTTGTCATGTGAATACAGTCGTGAAATATTGCCGGACATAGTATCGTTTGTTCGTTCTTGTGCCATGGGGTGCGGGGCTTCCGCGGTTGAGCTGTGCGGATTTGAACTCGCTGCGGAAGAAGCGGCGGCTCATGTGATAGAAGGGTTTCCAACGCCGATTCCGGATGATCGGTTTTCCGTCACCTGCGAAGACCGTGACGGAGGGCTGGAATTCAATTTTGCGGATCGACGCGTTGTTATAAACCCGGACAAGACTTGCCAAGACGATCTTATGGACATTGATAGCTATCCAGATAAACGAAGATTACATCTGATCAGAAATGTCTGCGACAGTTTGGAACTCAGGAACCGGGGTAACGACGGTTGGTCTATCGTATTCTTCAAGACCATCAGAAATTTCCGTGCGGGCCAGCCTGAACCGCTACCCGACCGTTCCGTTTCGGCGGTAAAGGAGAAAATAAAGGTAGTGAGTGGGACGAAGGAAGATATCCCGGCACTGGTTGAGTTATCCTATTACGTTTTTCGCTATTCCTACCTCGAATATTTTACTCCCGATTATTTTGCCGCGATGATGGATAATCCTTATCATGTCTTTCATGTAGCAAAGACGGAGTCCGGGCGGGTCGTAGCGTTCCAAAATTATGCTGTTGAGCCTGAAATGACGACCGAAATATGCTATTATTATGACATTATGACGCACCCCTACTACCGCAACAGTTTAGTCATGTTGAAATTTGCAAAAAAGATTGCGGTTGATTTAAATAATCCGCCGCATCCTGATGTCAGACTTTGGTTTCTTGAGTTGATTGCGACGCACATCCATTCCCAGCGCTACGCCGCAGATTTTGACTTTACAATATGCGGCATCAAACCATCACATGATGTGGTTGTTCAGTATACCGGCGACATCGAATCGATTGACCAGCGCGAAACGTATCTTCTCGCCTGGCATTGGCTGGTTAAATATCACGGCGGCATAATCCGTTTCTATTCGGTTCCGGAGCATGCGGATATAATTCGGCGAATATTCTCCCTTCAGGAGATGAACGGTCAAATTTGCACAGCGGAATTTGTGTCGGCGGCGGAATTCCACGTGACCGTAAAAGTTGAAGCAGGTGACGGCACTTTGACAATTACGTTCGAACATTTTGCCGCGGATGAGAACGCCTTTGCTTTATTGCTCCGGCATAAAAAGGAAGAAGCCATGGATACAGGGTTAAAAACCGTTTACGTCAGGATTCCGGCCTGGGTGCCGCTTCCGGAATATATATCTGCGGGCATGAAAGGGAATGGTTTTTTCTTTACTGGTATCGAGCCACGGAACGCATCGGAAATTTATATCCTCTACTGCTGCCTCTGTGCTCAGAATTTTGATTTTGACAAGGTGAAAGTATGCGACCCATACTCGCTGGAGCTGCTTAGTTACGTAAAAAACGAATATATGATGGTGAACTGATATGGATATGAATAGCCTGCTGGATACCGACGCACAGTCGGCGAAAACACAGATCAAATCGTTATGGATTTATCTCGGGGTGGACCTGGCCTCGCTGTTACCGATCGGCGTGGTGGCATTGATGTCCGGTTCGACCATGCTCCTGGCCGATCTGCTGGACTACTCCAAAAGCATTGCTTCCGCTTTCATTTCGATTCTGATTCTTGTTCAGATCGTCCGCAAGCGTACCGGACGTTTTGAATTTGGCATCGGCAAGCTTTCTACCTTCGGTGCGCTCATTATATCGCTTGGGGTGCTTTTTTCCATCCTCTGCGGTATGGGCATTGCCTTTTACCGGATCATCCATCCGACGTCGATCGAGAATGCGTATACACTGACTGGCGCGATTTTTCAGGTTTTCGGAATATTCATAAATATGTGGCTGATGATGAGAAATCTCAAACTTTCCAAGAAAACGGGTTCTCCGCTCATGGCGGCCACTTGGCGGATTGCCTTTGCCGACATGCTGCTTTGTGTGGGAATCCTCTTTGCTTTGGTCATGACCTATCTTTTACGGGAGCAAAGCTGGTCGCTTTACATTGACCCGGTCTGCGCGATTGTCGCTCTTGCGATCGGGTGTGTGTCCTACATTTCGCTTTTTAAGCAGACGGTTGCCGATCTGTTGGATCTTTCGCTTGGTGAACGGCAGCAAATAGAGATAATGAAAACCCTAGCCGAATGCTTCGACCTCTACAGCGGCTTTCATGGTGTCAAAACACGCAGCAGCGGCGGCAAGGCTTGTGTTGAACTGACCTTAAGCTTCCCTGGTAAAACCACGGTGGAAGACGCGTTGCTCCGAATCGATAAAATCCGGCAGGGCATCGCCACAAGGATTGGTAACTGCGAGGTCAACGTCATCATCGCACCATCGTCCGACTGAATCAATAAGAAAAAGTAGGGCCGTACTATTCATTTATTCGTCCGATCTCAGCTTTGAGTATAAAAAGAAGCTCTTACTTTGACTGTGTAAAAGACTCATGCATCTTGCCTGTTTTGATTAAAAACAGGCAGGGTGGATATGAAACGGTATTTCTGGAAAGCGGTCAAGTTATTGGTTTGATTTGAATATCAATGATCAATTGCTACTTGAGAACCAATATCTGTTGTATATAAAAGTCAGTTTAAGCAATCAGATAAAAGATTGCTCGTTACAGATGAACAGAGAAAATCACTGGCGATAAAAGGAAAGGCTCTCGGAAAACGCTTGTATGAAGTCGTTACAATCGTCAAACTATCGACTCTTTTGAAGTGGCATCGCAAACTTGTTGCCAGGAAATTTGACTCGTCGAAAGTTCCGCGCAAATCGGGACGTCCAAAGATTTCTAACGCCTTTAAAAAACTCCGTTCAAAAGTCCGGATCTGAATTCCTATTCAGAGAGATTTGTAAGAACGGCAAAGGAAGCCTGTTTTGATAATATGATCCTGTTTGGAGAAGAATCTCTGCGTAGGGCCATGAAAAATTTCATAGCTCATTATCATGAAGAGAGAAATCATAAGGGATTAAACAACACGGTTCCATTCTCGGCAGAACATGTTGGTAAAACTTCCGGTAAAATCAAAACCAAGGAACGACTCGGTGGTTTACTGAAGTATTACTATCGCGATGCTGCCTGAATCTTTTAGTTGCAAACAACTCTTCTTTGAAATTCGGATAACATTCTTCCGTATACAGATATATTGTCTGCAAATGACAACCTCAGGGGGAAATTCCCCCTGATCTGAAAAAAATTGATTTTTCAGCTAAAACTGATCCAAAATTTCAATTCATCACACTTAAATCATCCGTCATTTCGACAAAAATTTGACGAGATGAGTTTTTGGGTAATATGACTTGCGGTTCGCAGAAAAATGGATGGTACAGGGTATCAAGAAAAAAAGGAATGCTCTCCGTTTTTCTCTGTTTTCACTAGGTGTTTATAATCAAAGACTTGACTTGGTGAAATTTTTAAGAAACGTTTCACGTGTTAATGCAACTTTTTTGAAAATTTCATAAGGGTTATTGGTCTTAAGCACTAATAATAAAACCTTTGCCTTGAATACAATTTTTTTAAAATTTCACTCATAATTCATTCGGACTTCTAAGCCGCTTTCAGCTCATTCGCCATTTTAATCATTTCTAATTCAAATGGCAAATCTGATTTTTCTTTCTATGGGAAGGTACCATAATTATGATAGCTCTTCAAGCCGCCCGTTTCACGCGGCGGTATGATCTCAGAAGTCCACCGAGATAATTGAATTCTACAGTATCACCATCTTCATCTTGTGGCAAAGGCTCGATCATACGTCCGCCAAGTCCCCTGTGAAAACGACAGTGGTTATAATAGAAAATATATTCTTTTAGGACGTATCGTAACTGTGCTTCGCTGGTCAGAATCAGCTTGTTGAGACATTCACTTTTTATTGTTTTTATAAACGATTCGGCAAAAGAATTCATAGTTGGCCGATATGCCTGTAATCGTTTTGGCGTTATTCCGGAACCTTTCATCATCTCATCAAACTTGGCGGTATATAAAGGGTCCCTGTCATGAATGAGGTAACGTTTTCCCAATAGAAATCCATCGATGGCATCGGTCTGGTTTCTTGCCATCTGCTGCATCCAGGCTCCATCTGGGGCCTCATCAATTCCAGCTATTTGAACTTTTCTCGTACCGACATCAATAAAGAAGAGAACCATATAACGC
>MVRV01000002.1 GCA_002068015.1 Smithella sp. PtaU1.Bin162 | reverse complement strand
CGCCCCGAAAGGGGCTTTTCATATACCCTAATTCCAAAAATCTGAAGGAGGAACTCCAATGAAAACCATCACCAAACGCATCCGCAACACCTTCCGCAGCCTCGCCAACGACCGCCGCGGGGACGGCTACCTCGATCTGGCCATGAAAATCCTCATCGTCGTCGTGATCGGCGCGGCGATCCTGCTCATCCTCAACGCGGCCATGCCCAACCTGTTCAGCGGTCTCATTGAGAAGGTCAGCGGAGAACTGACCAACATCAACGTTCTGCCTTAAACAACATGCCTGCGGGGAGGGCCGGATATCCGGCTCTCCCTCCCTTTTGGGGAGAAAGGAGCGTTATGAAAAGAAGATTTATCCGGGATTCGACCGGCGAAGGATACGTCGATGTCGCCGTCACCATGCTGATTATCCTGACCTTTACGGCATCGCTGTTTCTGTTGTTCCCGATCTTCACAGCCAAACAGTCGCTGGACCAGACCGCAAAGTATGTCGCCCGGACGGTGGAACTGTATGGCCGTGCGGATGACGAAACCCTCGAATCCGTGCTTGAAAACGAGAACATCATGCGGCCCGATGATATCCGGATTGAAACCACATGGTTTGATGAGGCAGACCGGACGATTCAGCTTAAAACCGCATTCACCGTTACAGTGACCAAAACGATCCCCATTACGATCCTGCGCCCGGCGCTGGGCGATCCCGTCGTCTTTCATGTGACCATCACGGCCTCGGCGCGGGGGATTTCGGAGGTTTATCACAAATGATACGGCTCATAAAAGACAAAAAAGGCAGCGCCTATCTGTGGGCCGCCTTCATTCTGCTGGCAATGGTCATGCTGGCCGCCGTTGTATATAACGGCGTGGGGGTTTACACAAAATATCAGGCCGCCGAAACCGAACTGCAGCGTGCGGTAACCGTTACGGTGGACGGCAGCATGGAAAACGCCGCAGTACGGGACTTGGTTCTGGACATCCCCGCGGCTGACGCGGAAGAACTGTTCTTCGACAACCTCCGCGAGCTGGGATATGAGCAATCGGGCGGCGATTGGACCAAACGCATAGACAACAAAACAATCTACTCTCTGACCGATCTGGAGATTAAAACAGAGGGCAGTGTTATGTCGATGACCGCCGTACTGTCTGTCCCGCTGCTATGGGAAACCGGCGGCACAGCAGTGGTTCGTATACCCATACAGGCACGGACATCCGTGCTGTACATACAGCCCTGATGATTACCCGTACCAGTTCGATAAATTGGAATTTATAGAACATACTTGTACTGTTTTATGTGATCATTATTCCTGCTCCAATCGCTCAAAAATACGCAGACATAAGTAGGTTAAATATGGGGACTGTAATTTCTTTTGACCAAAATCCCAATCCTTCAATTTTTGGTATGCAGATTCAGGGATAAAAAAGCCATCCTCATCCTGCTTGCTTCTAATCAGTGCAATCATTTCCATAAAGCGCGGATCATGTTGTATGAACTTGTATTTACTTAGAACACCAGCCACACTCACGATATCATACCAACATGATGGGGCTTTCAGCTTACGGAAATCTGTACCCATGTAAAACATGTATGGATGTTGCTCAAGGCTATTTTGCCACAGAGACAAAAGCGCTTCTACCGAGGTAATAGCGGCTGAAGTATTCCTGTATTCCGGAATATATGCCAGCAGATCAGCCATGATCAGCGTCGCATAAGGACAGCAATCGTCCTTCCTGCCTGGGCCCCGAAACTTTCCAAGCTCCTGAGAAACGACACACGGAAACCCATTCTCCCGACTGAACGAAACCAGATAGTCAACACCGGGCTTGATATATTTGGGGTAATCCACGCCTGCTTTTAAAAGAGCAAGCAATAACAAGGGTGCATCGCACAGGCACCAACTGAACACATCCACACCTGCTCCGCCAAAATGCTTTGGGATATTTGTCAGTGACTGATAAACACCGTTGTTATCCTGATGTTTCAGAATTTTATCCACTGCCGCTTTGATTTCCGGGATGTCCGTGTCAAATCCGAGATCCAATAAAAACCGTAGACTATGTATTGGTAAGACTGGATTTTTATGATTGGTTACCAATGTACTGTGGAAGCTCGCAACATCATTAAGACAGTTTTGAATCCGACTATCCGCCAAAGCCGCTTCTCTGAGTTCAATTATCTCATCCTTAGGCTTGCGGAGTAACTGTACGTAGATTGCGTATTTTAGCCAATTATCGCTGCGGTCAAATAATTTTTGATATGTCATTTCACTCGTCCTCCTTGCAGAAAGTGATTTCTATAAAGTCAAGCCATCGGGATGCCACCAAATTCTTGTTTATCTATACCGTATACTTCATATAATGCTACTTTACCATATCTTTCTCTATACGTACAACTGAGCGACATGGCAACGCTCTATAGCGCATCGTAAGATAAACCAAAAAGTACAGGAAAAAGGCCAATGACCGTCATTAACTGTGGCGGCTTTTTGCATGCCTTCATTAGTTTTCTTAACCGGCAGGTTTACGCATGCCGGTATGAGTGAATCGCCTGAGCGGAAAGGAGACCTATGAAAAAGAAAAAGAAGATCATCATGGCGGCTACGGCGGGCCT
>MVRV01000001.1 GCA_002068015.1 Smithella sp. PtaU1.Bin162 | reverse complement strand
GAGACAAATTCCGGCACGGATTGGCGAAAAAGAGTAGACTCAAATTAAAAAAACCTCAGCCCGACAGGCTGCTAGAATAGAACTGGTATACTTGATCTCCCAATCGTTCCCGGAAAGCTATGTGATTGTCGATAATCCCAGTCACCATATGCGCATTAACATCTTTGACTCAAACATAAGCGGAATGCTAAAAAATGATTCGTGGGACGAACTGGGAATAAAACCACTGGAACTAAAGAAATATCTGGTATTTCATTCCTCCAAACTTACATGTTCAGACACGTTGCCTACGCAATTACTGACAGAACCATGTGTCACGCTCAAATGGATTACTTTTACCGATGCCGAATATGCAGACATGGAAAAACATATTATCGACTCTTCCGGAACGACTTACCGGATTATTTCTGGTTGTTCAATGGTAGATATTACTGGGCTTTTATGTCTGCCTATTAAGAAGGCCGAATCTCGTGTGGATTTACATACGCTTCATGTCAAAAGCAAAGACATGGACACGGCGTTCATTCCCACGTTAAGCAGTGCGTCCGTATATAGCTGCGGAGGCTTATGGGGGCTAGCCTCATTGCCGTTCACAGATGTGGGCGGCAATTTCGAGGCTGGGGCTGGTATTGGAATGTCGAATTTTGCAAGTACAATTGAACAGGCGTTTCTTAATTTGAATAAAAACATGCCAAGCCCAAAAGGCAAAAATGTATCAGTGCTGAAAAATAAACTCTTTGATGATATGTTCGAGCAAGAAGGATATTTGGTCTTTCGACGTAATTCACCAATAAAGACGATGTGCCTTATAAAAAAGCCAAACCAACCGGAACTTTTTTTCTGGGAAGATAGCCGCGATTCAAAAAACATGTTCTTTGAGTTACTCTCTGGTAATAATAAAAAAATAAATTGGAAGAACATTCGTCCGGGGAATGACCTTTAGTGCGGCAGAACAAACAAAAACTTGTTTCGTGGTATAACGTTGTCAGCTTGGGGGAGAATGCGCATAATTATGGGGACATAAATTCAATAAATATAATTTTCAATGGCAAAAGATGCGTTTAAAGAAGTTCGGCAAACTTTCGGGCGGGGGTAAGCATCATAAATCTTGTTGAGAAACGGCGACAAATGCCGTTTCCTTCAACGACAAGCCAATGATAAATTTATCTGTTATACTTTAACATCATGCCCGACAACGGGCTGTAGGCTGAAGTTTCCCAAATCTCAAAAACAGACCTATTTCGATAATTTACGATTTTATTTTACAGGAAAGAGTTTTTGTTTTAGCTCTTCAACTGTATATGGTGAATTTTGCGAATGCAACAATCAACTTCCAATCATAGAAACAAGCCACACCAACGGTAAACCTCATGTGATTTCTGGAGTTTACCAAGTTTACCCAATTCCCCCGCCCCGAAAAAATCTGATTTTTTTTAGAGCTACTCCGGCTTAACCATATTCAGAAGAAAAATTACAGGAACTAGCCTACAGATTTGCCGTTTAACGGCAGGTTAGAGTTATTTGCCAAAGGTTGTCGGACATGAAGCTATCAAGCCTTTGTCGTGGCTTAAAAAAGAAGTTTTAGTCCCGATAAATAACTCTGTTGAATATCGGAGTGACAAGCGGCATAACTATACAAATAATTATGCTTGTATATATCAAGGGGTTGTGATAGAATAATAACAGAAAGCCCAGCAGTGTCGACTTTCCTGCTTTATCATCCATGCAGTACCGGCAAGGGAACTGGTGCTGGAGATGATGACGGATAGAAGTTCGTTGATTTTCTGGAGAAGAAATAAATGATTGAGATAATCGGAAAAAATGGTATTGCACAAATAATGATTGACACCGTTGATGCTGATACGGTTCAACAGATTTATGGTTTGCTGAATGCTGGCGTCACCGAGAATTCAATCGTGCGTATCATGCCCGATTGTCATGCAGGTACAGGATGTGTCGTTGGATATACTCAAAAACTCGACAAGACGAATCCTAGAGTGTGTCCAAACCTTTTAGGATGCGATATAGGGTGTAATATTTCATCCCTCTCTATGAGGTTAGCAAGCCCTGTAGACACGATTGCGTTTGATAAATGGATAAGAGAAACTATTCCGTTAGGCACAGGCGGATATTCTCCGAAGGGATGTTCTAAAAAGCATCTTAAAGAAATTCATCGAGATGACCTTACTCTTTTCAAAGACGTTGAAAGGTTAATGAAGGAAGATGGAAAAAAAGGACTTGAAATGAAAGTTCCCATTCTGGACCAATTGTTTTCGATTGGTTCAGGAAATCATTTCATTGAACTTGGTGAAGATTCGAAAGGGTACAATTGGATTACGGTTCACAGTGGTTCCCGCAATTTAGGTTTGGCAGTATGTAAGATTTATCAAAGACTTGCAGAAGAATATTGTGATGATAAATGTCCTCCCGAATTAAGATTTCTTGACAAAGACAGTCCTTATTATGATAGGTATCTTACTTGTGTTCATGCTTGTCAAAGATTTTCGAAAATCAATCACGCTTTGATTTTATTGGAGATTTTGAAATATTTGAATAAACATTATGGTTATAGTAATTATATAACTTGTAATGATTCGATTGAGACGATGCATAATTATCTTGATTTGGATGAGATGATTCTCCGAAAGGGAGCGGTTCGAGCGAATGAAGGTGAAACCATTTTATTGCCTTTTAACATGAGAGATGGGATTGCCATTTGTAAAGGAAAGGGTAATGAAGATTGGAATTTTTCTGCTCCTCATGGCTGTGGTCGTATTTTGAAGAGGAGTGAAGTTAAAGGGTTGATTGATCTTGAAGCCGCCAAGGAAGAGATGGAAAGAAACAATATTTTCACTACTTCCCTTGAATATTCTCTTGATGAATGTGCTGATGCCTATAAATCGAAAGAAGTTATCATTAATGCGGTTGAACCAACCCTTGAGATTGTTGATTTCATAAAGCCTTTCTATAATCTTCATGGTTAATTTATAAGAAGCCATAGATCTCAAAGGAGATATTATGGCAGCCAAACCATGTTTTGTACGCGACGGTGTATTTTACGAATGACGATTTTCACTCAATAACAATCTTCATAACAATCACCGGAAAATCTGACATGGATAGTTTTTGAAATCATTCAAATACTAAGTGAAAATTATTTTTCAAGGTCAACATATTGACATTGTCAGGAATATAAGATATACTATCAAGGAGTAACAACGATAGGTATAATTTTTCACCAAGGCTATTATCCATGTCAAACAAGATAAACATGGTTAGAGACTATATCATTACTGCACTAGAAACCAAAAATCTGGTGGGTGGAGATAAACTTCCCGGCGCGCGAGAGTTTTCCGAACAACTCGGCGTATCACATGCTGTTACTCAAATGGCATTTATATCCTTAGTCAGAGACGGCATCCTGGACAGCATTCCCCGCAGTGGGACTTTTGTCAGACACGATTGGTTCAATAGACTTCTGCCAAACAGTTTTTATCTTTTTCGTCGTGTCTGGACCGACTTACTTCGAGACCGATTACCCGGAGTCGAAATTCACGAAAGTTTCCGGAGAGGTGTTTTCGAGATCAGAACCACTCTTGATGTGCTTCAGAATAGAGAAGATTATATGGATTTGTCTGCTGTTTTGGGCGAAATATATCCTGATATGAGCGATTTCTTTTCACTTCCTTTCCGTAGTTTCCGTACTGCCGCCGGTCAGCTTTTCGGCATTCCGCTGGTGTTTTCGCCACGTGTGCTTTGCTATAATCCCGCCATGTTGCAGACCGCCGGCTGCCCAGAACCTCGCTCCGGCTGGAGTTGGGACGAATTTATCGACGATATCAGCAAATTGCGCCGCCACTATGTTGCAGATCGAATCTTCAACTGGGGCTTCGACTTCTCAGCAATGAACTTCATTTTCAGGGCCGGTGGCGGCATCATCGACACCACCGACAACTGTTCAGTCCGTTTGGATCAACCGGAAACTCGCCAGGGTATTGCTCTGGTCAGACAGCTTTATCGCGCACTCGGTGTTCGGAGCAAGTGGCCGGAGAAAAATCCATATACCCGCAGCTTCCGCCAAGGAGAATGTGCCTTTTTCATGGCTGCCAGACAAGATGTCGATTTCCGTTCGCAATTACCATGGAAAAGCGTACCACTGCCGTTGATTCCCGGTGGTGCAGACGTCACCGCCCAAGCCACCGACCTGCTCTGTATACGCCAGCAGGGTGGCGATCCAACGCTGGCTCGTGATATAATCCGCCTGATGCTCTCTCCGGAAATCCAGGATAAAATAGGCGAATTACGTTACGGGATTCCCATTCGCAAGTCATCCGCCATGAGAAGTTTTGACCCGGAAGACCCTCGCGACGCGCTGTTTCTCTCAGAGATGACCAAGATTTCCGCCGAATACAACTTTGACTCCCGCGAACTGACCCGTCTGGTTATTTACGGTCTCTATGAAATCTGGCTGAACGACGCTGACCTGGATCAAACCGTAGATGAACTTGCTGCCGCACTGCGTACCATGCTGCGCTACCGGCACTTTGAAATCAAGCCAACCGTCAACAACCAACAAACCGATATGCCAGAAGGAAAAAAAACATGAAACGAGGCCCACATCCGTTATTGTCCGATCGTCATTTTTCCGACCGAGGGATATTCACACTCATCGAGCTTCTGGTGGTTATCGCTATTATCGCAATTCTGGCGGCCCTGTTGCTGCCGTCATTGAACAAAGCCCGTGAAAGCGCCCGCGGCATCGCCTGCCTCAACAATCAAAAGCAGCTTGGTCTGATATTTCAGATGTACGCGACAGATTATAATGAATGGATTATTCGTGGCCGTGCCCTGATCAACAACGGAACTGCCACCGGTTCACTCTGGTGCCAGACCATGAGCGAATGCAACTACATTGCCCCTAACGCTTTCAACAGTAAGAAAAACACTCCATTTCTCTGTCCAACCGACAGGAATCCCGAATACGATCCAAGCATTGCCAGTTCTCCGCGCTGCTCCTACGGGATCAATACCAGCGTCGCTCAAGGAGGTTACGGGGTAGTGACCGATGTCAATCCTGGTCTAGGTTGCCGGGATCGCTGGCGCAAATTCAGCCAATTGACCTCAACCGTCAAAAAAGCCAGCCGGACACCGTTACTGTGCGACAGTTGGGGGCGCGAAAGCAGCGGCTCGCTGACCGCGAAAAAATATATGATCCTCCGCTCTGGCGGAGCTAGTTCCTCCGACTCGTCAGCATGGTTTAAGCCGTTTTACTCCCCTGCCTATATTTCACTAGTACACAGGGAACGCTTTTCGAATACTCTTTTCTGTGACGGCCACGCGCAATCAATCCGTGGTCCGATGTTCAACACCGTGAATTCCAGCGGCTATGTGCTGTGGCTCTCTCCCGATGCCCCTGACGGCCTCGATTACTGAAAAATACAATCCGGCAAAGGTATCCCATCCCCATCCTTTAGAAATGATAAACATTGAGATGATGCAAACATACCCCTAGCAGCCTGTCGGACTTTATCGAAAGCGGAGGCAGTATAAAATTCGTGACGTGATATGTTATAAACCCAAAAG